>CBDUKH010000078.1:0-18494 GCA_965367755.1 uncultured Rhodothermales bacterium | reverse complement strand
CTCCAGACGGATCAAACTCAACGAGGCCACCGACCGTCGTGTTGCCCGACCCTTCGGTTTGAAATGTAGAAAGAACGTTTCCATTTGGGAGTCTTTCGAAGCTGTGTGGAAATGTCAGTGGTGAACTACTCGTGGATACTTCAGCGAATGAAGGTCGCACAGGATCTGTCAAATCGAATACAAATACCTTACCGGCATTAAACCCGTTGGCAAAAAGCAAATGGTTGTCTGGCATTACATGTTCAGTGTGGTGTGGTTTGGTGCCGACTATGTTCACAGGCAGGGTATTGAGAACTTGGCCATAGTTATCTGAGTGCGGATTAGCGTCGACCACGGCAAGAAAGTCACTCTCAGATTTATCCTGATCAGCAGCCCAGACGTAGATATAATCAGACGTTCTTGATATCTCATCCGCACCACCAGGCAGGCACCCCGACATGGAGGTAATTGCGTAAAGAAATGTCAATATTGAGGTGCATTTCATAAGCTATTTTTGCAGTGGGCCACCAAACGGTAGACGGTGGTGCCGTGAGAAGACGAAAGAACCTGAAGGTAGTCGTTTGAGACGGGAAGGTAAAGGTTGAGACAAAGTGTTTGCGACGACCGGTTGATCTTGTCGCCGCGAAGGTGGGGGAATTAACCGCGGTTATGCATCTGGATCAGGACGTCTACCAATAAACCGATCGTGTTCAATAGCGACGAAGGCTATAGCAAACGTGACAACAAGTACGAAGATCAGACCAAACAACTCCGCGACGAGAAATGCTGAGCTTTTTGGCACTTGGACAAGGCCGAGTACGGATACGTTCAACCCCAAAAAGACTACAAGGACCACGCAGGTCACCGCCAGAGCCGCACAGTCGATCCAGTTCCGTGCATACAACCATGACATATAGACGGTAGTCAGTAGGACAAAACCGGTAGTCATGGGCAGAGCCTCCGCAAACAATTCGTTCGGCGGCTCATTCGCCTCAATTAATGCAGCTATCGTAGTAACCGGTTCAAGGATGACCACGGAAACAATACCGAGGACTACAAACATGCAAAGATAATTGAGGTTGTACAGGATCCAGGACCGCAAGGAGGGACCCCTGAATAGTAGTGCATACGTCCAACCGACGCAGATCCCACATAGAGCACCTGCTAGTAACATTGCCAGCAGTGTCGACCAGATATCACTAATGAAGAGGTCGTGGATCACCACGAATACAAATGATGAAATAGCGCCAGCTAAACCACCTGAGAATATTCCACGCTTCGCAGACACGCGTCAGATTGATTATATAATGCTGCCTAACGGTTTTCTGGTTATGCCATCTTCCGCATCGGGCATTGACCGTGGGTTATACACCGTTAGCGGACGGTTGTTGGTCAGGCGATGGACCGAAGATTGTACTTTCTACTGCACACTTCCATGAACCGTCGGAAGACTTCTTCCAGATGCAGACATAATGTCCTCGCCTGTTCACTGGCACACCCTCCGGCGTCTGAACAGAGAGAGTAAATGACCCCAATGTGTAACCAAGATCACCACTACCTGCAACCACTGCATCCTGTGGATCCCAGGTGAGAGAGAAGCCAGGTTGTGAGCGGTTCCTCTGGACCAACTGGCCGATGGCCGTCTTACCTTGCGCGACCGGTGCTCCAGGGAAATAGTTGATGGCATCTTCTGCCCAAAAGCTCGTCAGACGTTCTATATCTCCGGCAGCCGCCGCTGCTGCCCACGCGCGATCTGTTTCGAGCAGTATCTCCCGGGCGGCCTCCGCGTCAATCGGGGTATCATCCTCAACACAACCGAAATTCAACAGGACGAGTACAATAGCTGAGAGTCGTAGAACGGAGTTCATAGCATTCCCTCTTTTTCTTGTTGGCTAAAAACATTGCCGCCTTTTTACGCAGCCCAGGGGCGGCGAACTATAGTCGGTAAGGTAGCACGCCGTAGTGAGCAATTTAAGGGTACACAAGCAAACGCGGTCGTTAGGACAGCTGGTCGTTGGACCAGGCAGGAATATCTGTAGGTGTGCCGTTTTTTGCCTATTAACGGCGATGGAGAGATCAATGTAGTCGTCCGAGATGGGAAGGTAAAGGGACAGGTAACTGTTACGCCCGACAGGACGAGTCTGCCCCAGTGAAGACATAGGTTTCACCTATCGGATCAACAGCTGCTTAGGTTATGCAGCTGTCTGAATAACAGTCATCTTCCCGATATCTCTTTCCAAGCGGTGGGATTGAAAGTCAAGCCCGTGGTAGGATCTACACCACGAACCAGATCTGGCGATGCACAATCACCCGCACTCGATGCAGGTAGACCGATGATTTCATCGGGCCGTTCGCTAGGCATTATTCCCAGGCCAACAAACCACTTACCGTCTGGCAATACACTTTGGCGAATCACAAACTCAGTTTGCCTGGGATGCCCCATAGCGCTTGTGGTGGCAACCCAACCCAGTCTATCCAGAAAGGAGAGTCTATCTGCCTGAGCCTTGGACGACATTGACGTATCCCGGAGCGACCATGTGAAACGGTCTGCGGTATACCAAAGACCATCTCGTGGCAGAAACTTCAGTGCTCCCAGGGCCGCTGAAGCGTGTAGCACGTTGACTTCGTCTTGATTTCCTATGCAGAGACTAGCTACGCCAATAGAGTCCGACTCGATGGCTACCAGTAAGAAGTCTCCGACTCTGCGGAAAAAGCTGGCAGTGCCATGCTCCTTCAGGGAATCAGTTGCTTCCCTGCGTTCCGAGATAGTGATAGTTCCATCGAGTGCTTCGATGAGACCACTAGTTCCTTGGCCTCTAACAGGAAGTACAACCAGCACGGTCAAGAGTAAAGTGAAGCCAGCGTTTATCATCGCAAGTTGATGGAGGTGTATGCGAGTGTCCGGTATGCCGCCAGAGGGCGACGGAAACCTGAAAGTACTCGTTTGAGATGGCAAGGTAAAGTTAGAGTCTCCAGGGACACATGCTGCCGCGAAAACCAGTAGCTGAAAAAAGATCAAGTCCGTGGATCGTCGTGTTAGCATCAGGTCAGTGTTCTCGATTTGAGAGTGCTCACTGGGCAAGCAATCTGTTACATTCATACACTCAATTCATAGCTTTCGTCAAGCCACTTCTGCCAGATCTTTTTTGGCAAGGGTGCTTCAGCTGTAAATCGCGCCGTTACCCAACCCGTTTTTCCGACCTCGAAACGATCTGGTTGTTTGGTTGCAAGCTTCCTCGCTTCAGGCATGGAATCCTTTAACTTGAACATTGCCTTGTAGCCGACACCCTTGGGACCCGGACCAATGAATAGGAACGATTTCTTCATTGTCTTGAAAGAGGATTGATTACACGACGTGCCTGTCGCTACTTCAGGATAGTCGGCAGCTCGGTTGCGAATGGCTTCTGTTGGGTCTTTGGTCGTTCCCATTTCGTTTTCCGTGTCTACGTAACATTGTCCGATAATGCCGTCTGGTGGCGACGGAGACTTAAATGTAATTGTTCGGGATAGAAAGGTAAAGGGAGAGATTGAGTGTTGTCCCGACCGGTCCATCGCATACAGGTTTAGCTGGCTGACTTTTTATTAAGCGTTATCCACCGTCCGACCTGGCTACAATATTGCCCATACTCCGACCCAAAAGTCTTCTGAAGATGTGGTTCTTCGTAAAGCAGCACCCTGAGATGAAATGCGGCAAATATAATCGAGCCATATATGGCAATCGGACCGGATAAGAAAAGCAGGGACCAGCCGTAAATGATGAGGACCACGCCGACATACATCGGGTTGCGACTGTATCGATACAGACCTTTAACTACAAGTGCTTTGGGAGGGTCGATCGGTGCCGGCGTTCCACGTCCAGCGAAGTTGAAGTCCGAAATGCACCAGAGGTAAATGCTACAACCAATGACGACTAGTAATCCGCCGACAATGCTGAATGGAGACAATGCAATGTCGCCGTACGAGAAAACGAATAGTGGTATATAGAAGGCTACTGTTCCCGGAACAGCAACAGTAAAGATTAGATTTTTCAGCAGTAGTTGCACAACGTTGGTACTGTTACAAAAATGGCGTTTGGTTATGCCGCTTTCCGGCTGTTGAAGGTTGAAAGTAACGTTCGATGTCGGAAGATAAAGGAAGGGGTGGAGTGTTGCGCTTGCAGTCGGCGCATAAACCGGGGTTAAACAGAATAGGCACTTCGAACAGTAGCTTTTACAAGCTTCGAGAGCAAATAGCCCCCGCCAATAAAAACGATACCTGAGGAATACAACCCAGGAAAGTACCCTCCTTGCGTCAGGGCTAGCAGCGGATGAGCAACTCCATTCAAGACTCCTGCGAGACCAAGAAACCACGACGCCGCGAATGCCAAGATTGTACCTTGCCGTAGCCCACGTATTGAATACAACCATAGTCCGATAAGGGCAACATTGACTATGACAAAGATGGAGACAGGCATCGGGGGTTGACCAAACACAGGACCGAACAATTTATGGAATCCTGTTGCGAGTTCTTCCAGGAAGTGCACAATTTGTATTAACACCATCACACCGAGGGCAGTCGATGCTGATATTCTCGCGGTCTCATGTGAGGGGTTGGATATTCTTATTAGCGCCAGCCTCACAGAGACGATAGCGACGAGCCCAAGAGCGAGAATACTCGGTAACATAATGTCTGCGTGACTGCCTGTGCTGTAATAACGGTGTCGGGGCATGTCGCCTGACGGCGATGGAGACTTGAAAGTAATCGTTCGAGATGGGAAGGTAAAGCGAGAGGTGGACTGTCGCGCGGACAGTTAGTCTCGGGGCTGTTTTGTTCCCGACGAGAGTTTGTATACTTATAGTTCACCAACCTCATACGGAGTAATGTTATGAAGTCCATTTTTACCATTTTATCTATCCTGATTCTCTCATCAACAGCAGTGGCACAGCGCCCCGGAACGAATGGTGTTTTGGGTCTTGATCTTGGAAGTAGCAGGTTTGCCGATTTGCAACAAACTGATAGTCTACCATACACCGGTGACACTTCTCCTCACCCAGCACTGGTTTTAGGCGACGGCAACACGGTAACTGCTGCTCGGGGCTATGTGTTGTATGGCTTGCCTCATGAGCATCAAAACCCGGGAGAAGCAACGCCTCTTATTGTTCTGGGGGAATCCGACATGTTTTTAGCGCCTATCGGCCTTTCCGATGAAGGTGGACTGACCTCTTTCAAAGCAGAGTCTAGTTTTGAGGTCAACAAAACGCAGGCGGCGAACATTTCGAATGACAAGGAGCTTGCGAATTTCTTGACGATCAAAGATGGCAACATAGTTACCGCCAGTAATGGTGCTCGGCTCTTCTCGACCGGAGGTTCCGATTGCAGTTCAGCTCGCGTAACCTGTGGTGTAGTTTTTGAAATTGAAACAACATTGACATTTTACGGAATTGGATCTGGAGGTTAAATGCCACTAATGGCTTCACCTCAATGGATGAGTCGGACGCTGCCCTGCGAATGCTTTAAGTTATGAGGCGTAACGCACCAACTCGATCGATGGCTAGGACCGCTAGTTGAAGGATTGCGTCTTTAGAAGCTTACCGGCATCATCGTAGACCTTCCAAGTGCCGCGCTTCCTGCCGTGCTCGTAGCGACCTTCGTCCCAGAGCTGGCCATTGGGATGGTATCGCTTCCATTCACCGTGCTTCTGTTCATCTTCGTCGAAGCCGCCCGTACCACGCGGCTTGCCTGTCTTGTAGAACCATTTCCACCGACCGACGATCTTTCCGTCCTTAAAGCTGCCAGAGGACTGCATCTGACCATTGTTGAGGAAGTACTTCCAATTTCCTGATTTCTTGCCATCTGTAAACTCACGCTGACAGGAGACAAGGCCGTTCTTGAAAAACAATTTAAAGGGGCCATTTTTGAGATTGCCATCTTCATCGATTCCGGGAACGTCTTTCATTGGGTCTCGCTGGTTGGTATTTAAGTGTAAACGCGCGAAGGCGGTTGAGTAACGGTGTGTCCACACCGACGAGACTCTCCGGTGCAGCAGGGGGGAATCATCCGTGGGTTAGCATCCGTCGGCATCGGTCTACCGGCCATGGTGTCGAGCGATTACATCTTCACTTAGTCCAAGGAATCGGGCTGCGTTATTATAGAGGATGTCTCGCTTTTGCTCTTCACTCAAGAAATCCGCCGTCTCGATAGCTTGGACTGCCTCCCCAATCTTCTCTGGCCAGCGCATCTGATCGGAGCCGAACATCAACCGTTTGCCCAGTCCAGCACCAATAAGGGCTTCTAGATATCGGTGAAAGACCGGGCGAGGGATGACCCAGGTGATGGTGGAGAGGTCGCCGTACAAATTTGGATATTGATACATCATCGCAGTCATTTCGTCGAGGAACGGATACCCAGTGTTCTCGACGAACACCTTTAAGTCGCGGTGCCGGACAAGCACATCCTCGAGGAGTAGCGGGCTACCTGCAGCAGTGCGAAAAGTTGGCAACGCTGGCCCGATCCCCTCCGTGTGAATCGAGACCGGAACACCAAACTCGGCCGCTAGCTCAAAATACGGCGCTAGTCTCGCGTCGTTGGGGGCAATGCCGACCAGCTGGGACCCGATTTCACCCATCCCTGCGAGACGACCTTGCTCGTACTCACCCCGGAGCATCTCGATGGAAAGCTTGCCGGGTTCGACGATGAAGGGCGAAGCGATAAAACGGTCGGGCGCAGCTTCGGTCCAGTCATAGACGAGGTCGAGCTCTGCGCTGCTCAAGAACCCCTTGACGATGTTGTAGCGGTCCATTTGCTCCAGGGTTTTTCGCAGCGACTCCTCGGACGTAGCGGTAGCTTCTCCTACTGGCACGCACGGTCTAGGTCGGCAGGGTGGCGGTGAGCCGGGCTGCAGCGGCAACGGAACGTGGTGCGCGTGCATGTGCATGTCGATAATCGGGGTAGCTGTTCGATCCTGCTGGGCGGAGGCTGACAAGTCATAGAGAAAGAGGAGTGGGGCGAGAAAAAGGAGAACTCTTCTCATGGCGCGACCTCGGGTATGCTGTGCTGGCTATCGGTGTCAGGTTACGCTGCCTGACGGCGGCTGAACCCTGAATGTAATTGTTCCAGATTGGAAGGTAAAGTAAGGCGTGGAGTGCCGCGCCGACAGGACTAGCCAGTTCCCGCGTTGGCGGTGGTATCAACCGGGGGTTCGGTAGACAACTTCTTTTTGAACAAATATATGATCATGGAAAATTGCGCACCGACGACACTATGCCAGATGAATGGAAAGCCCGAGATGAAGTGCTGCACCGACAGGGCTAGGTTGTCAACGCCAATACGGCGGTATCAACCGGGGGCAGGTGTTCGAGAATCTGAGTGCTATCGAAGTGGAAGCCTACCGTATCATTTGCGGATATGTAAATACCAGAATACCAACGGCAACAAAATGGCAATTTCAACGCCCACCCACAGCCATTGCTTCGGGACTGAACCGTCTAACATTATTCCGATGAACCTGGCTACCAATAAACCGAAAACTGCCGCGCTGAGCGTGGCGGCAAGCGTGACCAACCAGGGCCGTAACTGGTGATGAAACAGAAGCAAAACGCCGGCACCAATTAATAAACCCCACCAAATCCTTCTTTCGACAGCTTCAAAGGTGTCTGTCGGAATCGGTTTGTTGCTGACAAGCTCCGGGTTGGATACTAACACGACGCCGACGACGATTAGTGCGACTCCAATGAGTCTAAGAATTAAGGTGCTTTCCATCGTGCTGTTTCTGTATAAATTCCCAAGACAGCTATCGGTGTCAGGTTCTGCCGCCTTAATCGTCAAACATCGGTTTGCAGGTAGATTTGCGGGAGGGAGTAAAGTGTAAACGCGCCAATGCGGCTAGCCACTGTCGCGCCGCCGAGTCGGCATCAACGGGGGTCGGAGGGAATGGCTACTGTTTTCCTCCTTGGTCAGGTAAGGTGGTGCGATTCAGTGTGATTGAGTTTGAATTTGAGCCAACACCGCTAACATCGCTGGTGACGTATCAGTGTGATGATGAACAACCTTCCATTCTCCAGATTCCCGTCGGTAGATATTTGTCACGCGGTGTTCCATCTCAACGTTGCGCCCAGCCATTTTGAACGTGCCGTATTCAACTCCAATTTCGTACGCCAGATCTCCGAATACTTGGATGCGCTGATCCTTCAGTGCAATGTTGGCGTCGGTAGCCAACCCTGCTACTTGATCAAACGAGTTATTGACCGCATCCCAACCGACTTCGCGACCACCGATTGGATGCATTGCGGTTACCGTTGAAGCATGTGACCAGCTGTCGGCTAGTGCACCCGTCTCTCCATTACCCATTCGATTTAACCCGGCATAGAACTTCGCTGATGCGGCTTTGATATCTTGTTCACTAGACATGATAAGTCTCCTTTGAGTCGTCCGGACGGACGTTATTATAGAGTTGTAAACGATAGAATAGTAGGGCAGTTTGGCGTCAGATTCAAGTCGACTGGTTACCCTGACGTTTCCACCTAACGGTGTCCGGTTATGCCGCCCGGGGGCGACGAAGTTAAGTTCGTCAGGTAAATCGCGGGAGGGAGTAATTAAAGTGTACACGCGCGAACGCGGACTGCAGCGGTGGGCGTTCAGCTACGGGGCCTGGGTGATTCAATTGCGTTTTCGACTGCACCACGCAACTCGACGGCATCCTGAACCATCCCGAGTTGCATACGCCACATCGCCTGGGTTCCCTGCGCCATCACCTCCACGGCCTCTCGGGCAAGGTCATCTCGAAGGAATTGCTCGACATCGAGAGGATTAGGGGAACGACGCGGGCCCTCGAAGTACGCCGTGCGGTCGAGGGGTACACCCATAATTCTCTCAAGCGCGTTCGGGGACAGCGCGGCCAAATATGTCTCTACGGCATCGAGCCGTCCCCGAAGCGCAAGGTCGGCCTGCTGTCGAATACCCAGGTACTCTTTCAGCGACTCGGATCTCAAATGAGACGTCTCCAGGTAGGTAAGAATAGCGGAGCGGAGCGAATCGCTCCGGATGAGTGAGAGGTCGCCCGTTGTCACGAGAGCCTCGATGGTCCCGAGCACAGGGCGGCCTTCCTGGAAGAAGGCGGACAGTCCGGCCCAGACCAGGACTGAATCGCGAGGCGGGCGTTCTGGCGTGTAGAAGGCGCGGTGGAGAGAGTGGGTCGCTAGGGCAAAGCGACGGGTTACTTCGTGAGCCTCCGTGATTGCTCGCTCTGTCTCTGCCAGGTCGACCGCGAGTTGCTGAAGATAGATCTGTTCCTTATCGGCATCGGCGCGAGCCTCTCCCCAAGCCGTTACCTGAAAGCCTATCACGATGCCGACTACCACGATGGCGAGTTCGAGCGCGACGGCGAACCAGTTCTGTTCTCGCACCGCCGTCGCCAACCGTCCGAGTATGGTGGCGGCCCGCCTCCGAACCGGATCGGGTGCAGCGGAATTCTCTTCCATATCAGCCATTTGCCAAGCTACGAGTTCTGCAGAACGATAGTGATCAGCCGCCAAACGCAGCCAGCGATTTTTACAAAAGCTACGGAATCATGAAACGCCGACCAAACCTGCGAGCGTCATGCGGTTGGGCCCGAGGAAATAACTGGGACGATGCGTTATTTGTCGAGTTGTGTGTCAATGAGCCGAATGATCTCCTCGATCAGGATGCGGACAGGCTCGCCGTCAACGATGATAAACCGGGTCTGGACCCAGCGGTCTTCCACAAGGTTGGCGAACTCCAGATCTGTTAGCAGCGATCGTCGGCTTACCGGGAATCGGTTCGGGCGCACCGGATGGATAAATCCCCCTCTTTGATCCATAACGGAGAGGGGGTATCGCGGCGATAGATACGGGATCACTCGCTGGTAGACGCCGTCTCCGACGAGCCGCTCGTTCGCTTCCATATTCTCGAGTATGGTTGGCCAACTAGAGAGCGCAGCCTGGAGGCTATCGTTCCGTATAAGGGCGATCTGACCTGATCCGAGTAAGGCGTTTATGCGCCCAACAGTCGGGTCCAGGTTCCTCCAATTGACAAGAGCGAAAAGGAGAGAGTCAAACACGGCCGCGTCCGGCTCGGGTGAGTTCGGGTCCGTCATCGCGTGAAAGTCGCGGAGTTGACGCATCTGGAGGTCTCGAACCTCCGAGATAAGTTCGTACTTCTGCCTATTCTCCACAAAGTCCTCACGCAGTCCTCTGAGAAGGACCTGCTCTCGGTCGCGCTCAGCCAGCTCGTTACCCCATGCATTGACCTGGAAGCCTATGACGACACCGAGGACGACGATCAGGAATTCTAGAGCGACGGCGATCCAGTTCTGTTCGCGAACCGCCTCGGCAAGACGACCGAGGATGGTGTGCGTTCGCGTCGTCCGCACCAATGGTGTCTCTGGTTCAGACTCGGACATATATCTCTTTCGTCTCAGGCATTCGTTAAGCTTCGTGAGCCATATAGTAGTGTCCTGTTATGCCGCCCGGTGGCGCCGGCGAGTTGAATGTAATCGTTCGAGTCGGGAAGGTAAAGGGAGCGACGGAGCGACGCTCCGACAGGACAGTATTAGTCCGCAAGCTGGATTCAATGAAGGAAGTCTCGGATATCCTGAGCCGGGACTCTGACGTCTGTCATATTCCCATGTTTACGAAGTACCCTGACGGATTTTGGCTCAGGCGTCTGGCGGTGGCACTGACATGAATTCAGTCGTCCGAGGCGTGTCGTCAGAAACGGGCAGATCAGAGCTCATCGGCATCGTGTCCACACTCCTGCTCCAACGTGTTCATCGCATCGGCGAACGCTACCCCAAGACGGACAAATCCCTCTGTATCGTAGTGCCAGCCATCGTCGAGGTATTCAAGACTATCGGTTGCTGTGACGAAAAAGGCGCAGGGGTCATCCGAGACAAAGTCCTGTTGCGCCTCCTGAACCGTGACGATGAAGTCCATCACTGTGCCGTCCTCGGACATTCCCGAGTCGGTCACCTTCCCGACAACCACAGGCAGGTCGTCTACGCGCAGCGCCGCTCGCAAGAGTCCCATCAAGCGCTCGATGTTCGCGCGGTAGTCGTCGGCAGCCTGCTGGCTGTCGTAGGCATCGGCCTCGCCCTGCATCCAGACGATCCCAGAGGGTACTAACCGGTCATTGAGGCCGTCGCCGTCGATGTCGGCGACACTGAGCGCGTTCCGCATAGTCCTCAGCGCGTGGTCGTACTGGTTGACGCCTTCCCCGTCCGAGAAATCCGGGTGCCAGTTGGCGAACCCGACGCCCTCGGCTAGTCCCGACCCGCCCAGCGCGTACTTGACGATCGCGATGTGCGTGCCCGGGTCGTGCTCCGCCAAGGTCCGGCCAAAGTACAACTCCGGCCCGAACCGGTCCGACAACCTGTTCGACACGCCGTCGGTTTGGAAGCCTGTGCCGAACCCGGGCTGTAGCGTCTGCCACACTCCGACACCGCCGTTCACATCATTGTCGAGAGCCGCTTGGCCCGTAAAAATCATCACGTTATGGCTCTGAAGCGAAGTTTCATTTGGCAGCTCAGCCGAAAAACCGTAGCCGTCCATGTTCGACTGCCCGCCAAGGAAATACAGTCGGTAAGTCGACTGTGTGGGCTCGAGTCCCGTCGACCCATCTGTGCCGCAACCGGATAGCCAAAGGGATGTGAGTAAAACCACGATCAGGACGATGCTGAACCTAAGTAAGAGCATATGGAGGGAGTCGGCTGATGGCGACACAAACCTGAATGTAATCGTTCGAGTCGGGAAGGTAAAGGGAGCGACGGAGCGACGCTCCGACAGGACAGTATCAACAAGGGTTATGCCGACTGGGGAAACACCGTACTCAACAATTGCACAAGTGTTGCCTCATCAGCATCCACGTTTTCTATCTGAATGTTGGAATCAAGATCAAGCGTCGTGCTGAGTTCGTATGCTGCGCGAACAACGCTATCATCTACCTTGAGGTGATGCGTCTGCGACCTGCTTTTAATTCGCTTTAAACACAAATCGAGTGGCGCCCGGATACGGATAATGACGTCGTTGTTTGGGTCCATGTGCGACAAAAGGCTGTCCAGAATCTCCTGGCTGGCTCCTGTGGTTTCTATGCTGACCTTTTGGTGGCGGCCAATAGACTCCAGCAGGCGAGAGTTAACGAAAGAAATCCCGTCGGACAGAAAAGCTTGCTTGTCACAATTCGGATACTTCCCGGTGAATTCGATCCAGTGCTTTTCGGCTTCGAAGAAATGAATACCAAAGTGTTTTTCTAGAATGCGACCGATGTGAGTTTTACCAGATCCCTTTGGTCCAACTAACAGAACAAGCATGATCGAGTCAGTATAACGGTGTCCGGTTCTGCCGCCTGACGGCGACGCAAAGCCGAATGTAGTCGTTCGAGATTGCAAGGTAAAGGGAGAAATTAAATGTCACGCCGACAAGACTAGCCTGGCCCCGGGAAAGGCGGGGCATCAATCGGGGTTAGGCGCCGAGCAGCCGTAATCTCAATACCGGTTGTCCTGTTTGCTCGTGGACATGTTCCCGGATGAACGTAAATCCGTACGCGCGATAAAAATGCCGACCCAATTCGTTTGCCTTGAATACGTCTACTTCCAATTGCTCTCGAAGTGATTTAGCGTGGTCCATCAGCTGGCGGCCAATCCCTTGTCCTTGATGCGCAGGGTCGACGAAAATGGCTCCGACTTCATCTCCAATGAGGGAGAGGAAACCGATAACACGATCATCGACCTCGTAGACCCAGGTCTCGGCCATGGGGATGTAAGTAGCTTCAATATTAATTCGTTCGTCAGCCAGGAACTCGGCTGAAAGAAACGGATGTGCAATCAGGGAAGCGTCATACCAGACATCAAGTAACTCACTTAGATCTTCGTCGCTATATTTTCGAATGGTTGGCACAGATTATCTCGAAGGCGGCTAACGGTTATACCGCCCGGTGGCGGCTACGGAGACATGAATGTAATTGTTCGAGTCGGCAAGATAAAGGGAGATGCAGGGTGTTGCCCGACACGTCGGTGTCAACCGTGAGTTATACCTCCGCGTCGATTGGAGCAATTACCAAACGGAAAAACACCTCACCAATCGCGCCTTCATTCAGTCCTGAAATAATCCCACACTCTTCGAACCCCATCCGACGGTGCCACGCTTGTGGCTCTGGTTCGTCCGCCTGCGAGGAACTATAGAGGGCGGTGTGTCCTCGGCTGGCGGCCTCAGTCTGAACGTACGTGAGGAGGGCACGTCCGACCCCGGCCCGGCGATGAGACTCCACTACTCGGATCAGTTCAATGAACGGGATCTTCGACCAAAGCCACTCCAGGCGGAGGTATCCGACCAGGTTGTTTCCCCATTGTGCGACGTAGATATCACCGTCGTTCAGCTTTCGTCTCACGATGTCGTCAGGGAGATATCCATCCTGAGAAACGAAGTCAAGGTCGCTCTCGTCAGCGGTTCGGACCGTGATCTCCGGATGAATCATGGGGAGGTCTAAGGAAACGGCGGAATAACGGTGTCCAGTTATGCCGCTGGTGGGAGGTGAACTTAAATTGTTAAGGTAAAACGCGAGCGGGAGCAATTAAAGTGTACACGCGCGAATACGGGTGAGCAACGGTGTGGCTGCCGGGACCGTATCAACCTGGGGGTTAGTTGGCTAGCTCTCGCGGAACGAAAAGTTTCGGCCGAGTCATTAAATCAGTTTTGCGAGCACTGATTGTAGCCATGCAATGAAGGCCGATTTATACAGACCAATATCATTTCAACGGTGTCCGGTTATGCCGCCTGACGGCGACGCAAACCTTGATGTAGTTGTTCGAGATGGGAAGTTAAAGGGAGAGATGAAGCGTAGCGCCGACAGGTCGGTAGCAACCGCGTTAGGTGGACGTCAAAACATTGAGTTGTCGTTCTTCGAGGATGATGGTACGACTTGCAGTACATCCCAATGTTCGACCACTTTTCCGTTATCATCGAATCGGAAAATATCAATTCCCGCATAATCGTGGTCACCTGGCCAATGTTGATGGCAGTGCAATACGACAAAGTTGCCCTCGGCAATAGCTCTGACAATTTTCACATGTTTGCCAGGATACTCCCTTGCCATACGTTCGAAATACTCAACGAAGGCCTCAATTCCATCGCCGACATCAGGGTTGTGCTGAATGTACGTGTCGCCAACAAAGCGCTCTACTGCCTCACGCGGCCTGCACTCGTTAAACATGAGTGTATAGAACTCTTTCGCCGTAGTCTTATTTCGTTCCTGTGGATTCATTCCTTCAACGCTGAGCAACGTTCGCCTAAAGGTGTCCGGTTATGTCGCCTGACCGGAAGGAATATAATTGTAGTTGTTCGAGATCGGAAGGGAAAGGTAGAGATGGAGTGTCGTCCGGACATGACGGTATCAACCGGGTTTATACCGCAGCCAATGACGCAAACCATGTAGTAATCGCAATCGCACCAAAAACGATCCAAGAAAGATGACGTCCCCGGCTACCCAAAAAGGCAATGAGTGCTGTCACAAGAAACGTCACAGAAATGATTTGAAGTGAGAGTGAGACAGATTCGAACTTCGCGAACAGAAGACCAGCGAATCCAAACCATGCGACGGTAGTCACGTGCCAGGCAAAACGCAGAGTCTGCTTGGTAAACTCGTCGCTCCCAAACAGATGGGGAAGTTCTCTTTTGAGAAGTCGTGATAGGATATATCGTTCACCCAGGTACGAATGCACCAAACCGATAAACACAAGAAGGGCAGCTCCGAATATCATATTGGTGCGGTATAACGGTGTCCGGTTATGCCGCCTGACGGCGACGGAACCTGAATGTAATCGTTCGATGTGGGAAGGTAAAGGGAGAGGTGGAGTGTCGCGCCGGTACAGACTGCCTAGTTGCTACGACGATGTATCTCCGCTTCTAATAGGTCGTGTACTCCCTCTACATCGCTTCTGAGGTTTCTGTAAAAAAAGTTGACGAACACATTTGTCCTATTGCGCAGGGTTCTCAGGTAATACAAAAACTCCTCATCGTTCTTGAGCGCATTAAAATTCGTCGGAACCATTGTGCCGTGATACGAGCGACCCACTTCGTCAAAGTTGTAGCCTACCATAAATCTTCCGGGGCCAATCGTCCTGATTCCGTAATTAATCTCGTTCGCATGTTCAGATTCGATAGTTCGGTAGTTGTTGTAGGATCTACCATAAAGCCGAATCAGTTTTCGTCGAAGCTCCTCATTAGAAACTATATCCATTCCGCTGGATTGCATCGTTTCGAACGCACTTGTTGAGTGTACAAATCGCGGCATGCTAAATCCGTTGTGGAAATGCTCGGCAAGTGAATCATTATACAAAACGCCACTTTTCAGCTGATCCAAAACAATATCCATGGAGCTAATCGCTTGCCTGTGAACGGCCACATTGAAATCAATGTCCGTGAGATCCGATTCAAGCTCTTCCAGCGCTGTTTGAAGAATTGCGATCTCTTCCCGGTTTTGTAATTGATTGTCTCTCCAGTTGTCCAGGGCAAATGCCGCAAGGATACTGAAGATGATGACCACTATTTCCGCCAGGTGTTTCTTGGTCTTTGTAAGCAGACTTCGGCTATCAATATTCATTTTCAGTCGTTGCGTGGAGAAATGCTCAATAATCTGTATAACGGTGTCCGGTTCTGCCGCTCGGGGGGCGAATTGTATTTCGTAAGGTAGCACGCAAGAGGGAGCAATTAAAGTTGTTCACGCCGAATGCGGACGAGCAACTGTGTGCTCGGCGGGGAGGTATCAACTGGGGTTATACGGCAACCAAGTCAACCGTGTTACCCGGCGCATGTGAGTAGCCGAAAGCAACCATTGTTCCAGCGAACAATATCAGTGCACCACTCGGTGTGGTAGGAAGAATAGTTGTCGAGGCCAAAACGGCTGACGGAAATACGAGAATAAACATCCAGGATAACCACGTCGCTAGAAACCCGCGGCGCAAGGAGGTGATACCCGTAATCATACACCCCATCATAACCAGATTCATACCCATCATATGGACTGCGTAGGCTGTGTTGGCAACCGGATTAGTGCCGGGAGTGGGGATCGTTAAGCCGTTTTGATGCCACGTTAGAGAATGAATTAAGTCTCCCGGAATTACCAGGATGAATCCAAGTAGCAACACCCAATATCCCTTTGTCCGTACGTGACCTTCACTGTCAGCCAATACGTTTCCGAGTAGCACTAGTCCCCCCAACATTAACATCAGAGCTAAGGTGTAGAATGATCCAAAGAAAGACCAAAGAATAGAAGGGCTTGACAATTCTAAAAGGGATGCGAAGAATGTCTTGGCGGCGGCTGTCCATCCTGGCTCGGGGACGACTGACCAGCCGGTCATATATTTAATGGTGACCATAATGGGCGCAAGCACGATTCCAAGGATCCCGCCTGAAACCGATGCAATGCGCAAACGGCGACCAGTTGATTGTGAGAAGTCTCGCTTGAATAGGTCCTGCATCTATTGCCGTATAACGGTAGACGGTCATGCCGCCCGCGGGGCGGCGGAGACCTGAATGTAATCGTTCGAGATGGGAAGGTAAAGGGAAAGGCGAAGTGTTGCGCCGACAGGTCGCTATCAACTGGGGGTTACGTGGCTCAATCGCCCCGTTCTTGAATCTCTGCATCAACGTGACGGAGCAGTGTTAGTGCGTCCTGGCGCATGCGGGCACGACTGTTTCGGAGCTCATCCTTGGACCGAGTCATTCGCCATATCGCACTGAGTAACTCGCGGTTCGAGAGGAAGGCCTCTGTGTCAAGAGGGAACTGAATGTGGGTCACACCCAGCGGTGGGTAACTTGGACTCCCTCGAACATAGTTCTCGAACGTCTCTTGACCCACCGATTCGTGATACGCTTCAACCAGATCGAGGCCTCGATCCAACCGGTCTACGCCGTTCCACCAGATTCGCTGCTGCTCGTCTTGCTCATGTAGTTCGTCGTTCGTCTTCGCGATGTAGGTCAGAATTGCGGATCGAAGGGAGTCATCGCGTATAAGTGCGAGGTCACCAGTAGCAACGAGAGCCTCGGCAGTCCCGAGCACAGGCCGGGCCAGTTCGTTCCAAACCATAAGAGCGCGCCATGCAAAAATAGAGTCGCGGGCCGGCGGATCGGGGGCATAATACGCTGCCCACATCTGGCCGCCTGCGCGATCAGGGCCAAAAAGCAGTGTGTCGATACGATTGGTCTCCCTCACAGTCTCATTGAGGTCTGATGCTAACTGTCGAAGGTGAGTTTGCTCTTTTGCGGCATCGCTGCGCTCCTGCCCCCAGGCCGTAACTTGAAAACCAATGACAACGCCGACGATAACAATCAACAATTCAAGAACAACAGCAAACCAGTTCTGCTCTCTGAGAGCGTTAGTAAGTCGATGGAGGATCGAGCCGGCACGTCTAGATCCACGGATTTGTCTGGTATCTTGTTCGTCGTTCATTCCGATTGAAGCAAGCCGTATAACGGTTTTCGGTTACGCCCCTGGCAGTAGCGCAAAGTTGAATGTACTTGTTCGAGATGGGAAGGTAAAGGGAGAGACTATATGTTGCGCCGACAGTCGGTATCAACCGGGGGGCACTCTAGCGGAACTGAGTTCGGACGAACATGTGATTGACAACAACAACCCTTCCTGTCCGAATTGAGCGTACTGCACCTAGCCTATCAGCGCTTACGAAGCTGCTTGATCCGGAGTCGGTTCCTGGAGTCGTCGATAAGCGTCGAGAGTCGACGTTGTCGTGTCTCCTCGCGTTTCGCACCCATGACCCATCTGGCAGTGTTTCGCCGATACCCCTTTGGTTGATCTTGGTAAAACGCCCAGGCGGAGGGGGCAGCTTTGAAGCGTTCGATCATCTCGGCTGTGAGCTCTCCAGTAAGGTCGGCCACTCGATACCCGCTGTCTGGGTGGACGTCTTTGTAGTTGAAGGCTGCCAACCCCTCTGGCTTCATCCGACCCTCTGCCGTGAGTCGTTCTACGAGATCGATGTTCCGCTGACTCCACACACTTTTTGGCTGCCGCGGTGTGAAGCGGATCATATAACTCTCGGCGTCACGCGACTTTCGAATCCCGTCGATCCAGCCAAAGCAGAGCGCTTCGTCGACGGTATCTTCCCAGGTGACGGACGGCTTACCCGTGGCCTTCTTGTAGTACCCTACCCAGAGATGGTCCGCCGAGGTATGGTGTTTCTCGAGCCATGCCCGGAAGTCGGCCGCCTCGGGGAAAAACGTAGGGGCTTCTTCTGACATACGTCTCGACTTCGTGTATCGTGCAGTATTTTCGACAGACATATCGCACGAAGTTCGGCGCAAAATGCGAACGTGGCAAGGCTGCCTAACGGTTTCCGGTTATGCCACCTGGTGGCCACGGAAACCTGAATGTAGCTGTTCGAGCTGGGAAGGTAAAGGGAGCGGTAAGGTGGCGCCCCAATAGGAAGGTATCAACCGAGGGTTAGGTGGTTAGCAGCCGAAGTTTAACTAAAGTTGAACATAGTGTGTGTCGATACGTATCTTGACTTTAACAAT
>CBDUKH010000077.1:0-18683 GCA_965367755.1 uncultured Rhodothermales bacterium | reverse complement strand
AATCACTAATAACTATCACCAATACCCAATCACCAATTAACTCCGACTGCCCCGGAAGAACTTATTCCAACCCTTTCAGCAGCCGATCTCGGACGTCTGGCCACTCCGA
Organism: uncultured Rhodothermales bacterium; assembly: GCA_965367755.1. Taxonomy (GTDB): domain Bacteria; phylum Bacteroidota; class Rhodothermia; order Rhodothermales; family JABDKH01; genus JABDKO01. The sequence goes on along the minus strand of CBDUKH010000077.1, from coordinate 18,574 downwards.
ACCAACAATGGAATAATAAACTGTGTCACGGACGCGGCCACTCCGCGTAACAACGTGACGCCGAAGCGTACCTTCCTCTATCGCACCGAGTTTGAGAATAGCCGTTCGCGACTGGTGATTGAGCGAGTCCGTCTTAAGCTCTACTCTGTCGTACCCCCATTCGTCGAACGCTGCCGACAACATTAGCAGCTTTGCTTCGCGATTGATTCCTGTCCGCTGCCACTCAGGAGCCAGCCAGGTCGAGCCAATTTCCAGGCGTCGGTGTCGTGGTTCGATATTCATGAAACGTGTCGATCCAACAACACGTCCCGAGGAGATTTCTACAGTAACGTACGGGAATTCAGAGCGCTGACTCAGTCGCGAGAGTGCCTTGTGCACATAGGCTCGCATTTCTTGATAGGTCTCGACGGGCCAGGGATTAAGGTCCCAGATAGCGTTGTCGTCAGCTACCGACCACAGGGCGTCGAGATGATCCGGTGTCATTGGCTCTAAATGAACCAATCTTCCACTAAGGGCGACCGCCTCAGGGAAGCGTGCGCTTTCGAGTTGCGGATAATCGCCGGGCACGTTTCGAGTGGTTAGCCGTCCTGACCGGTGCCTGCAGATCCGCCAGCGCCATCTCCAGAACCTGCATCGCCCGCGCCTTCGGTACCACCTGGATCAACATCAACCGGAGGCAACGTCGGCACAACCTGCTCATTCCCACCCTGCTGAATCACGCTGTCCGGCGCTTCACTCTCACCGATAACAAAGTTGGTGAGGATACACAGGATAATAAAAGCAGTTGCCAGTACCCAGGTACCCTTCTCCAGGATGTCCGGAGCTGTCCGAGCACCCAAAAGCTGCTGAGTCGATCCACCCGACGCAATCCCCGCCAAACCGCCCCCTTTACCACTCTGAAGTAGTATCACCAGGGCCAGAAGAAGGCCGATTATCGCTATAACGACTATTAAAAAGGTATACATCTGCGGTACTTTAATTCGGTTATTATCCGGAGAGAACGCAGATTATACGGTAAGGGTTGCATCCGAACAATTCTCAGAAGACTCCAACCGTACTATCTTCAGAATTTTCAAATGCCAACCTGCTCAGCAACCCTGATAAGGGCTACGACCGACTTCATGTCGGCTAGCTCCCCGCATCGAGCCCTCCTCACCGCCTCGACGAGTGGCAATCGAACCACTTCAATAAACTCACCGTCACTGAGTTGCATCGCTCCTTCCGTAAGATTTGTCGCGAGAAACAGGTGGATGACTTCGTCGCTATACCCGATGCACGGATAGAAAGAACCCAGATTGAGAACGGTCCCGGCCACAAATCCTGTCTCCTCCTGCAGTTCTCGCCGCGCAACTGATTCCGGAGCCTCACCGACTGCATCCAGCTTTCCGGCTGGTACCTCCAGGAACGTTCGACGAGGAGCGTATCTGAACTGCTTCACCATCACCGTGTCTCCGTTTTCAAACAGAGGTACAACCGCCGACGCTCCGGGATGCTTGATCCATTCGCGCACGCCAGTCTCACCATCCGGAAGCCGTGCGAGATCTTTTTTGACATTAAGCAGTGCGCCCGTGTAGGCGTCTACGCTTGAGACCGTGGTTTCCGTGAGCTTGTCCATTAAGTCGTGCCGTTCATTACTCTGTCGAGCACCCTTACGAAGCCGTAACAGATGTGTTCAATGTGGGATCGTTTCTTCTACCCTCGCTGCCATGCAAGATATCCAGCGGCAGCAACATCGAAGCCGACACGACGGGCTATCGAACATGTATCAATCGGCCATCCACGCGCTCCTGCAAAATTACGAAGATGCCTGAAGTTGAATAAGTGCGAGCACCGATAAACAGGCCGTCTCTGTTCGCAGCCGCCGGTTTCCCAACGAGGCTGGCAAATAGCCTGCTGACGCTAGCAACTCTTCTTCTGTGTTGTCGAGCCCTCCCTCCGGTCCGACAACAACCACCACATCATTTCGAAGGTCACGTCCGATAACTTCTGAGACCCTCGGCGACTCGGGATCCATAGAACAAAACATCTTCAAACCATCTCGATGAGAATTGGCGAACGAGTGTAAGTCCACGGGTGCGGAAATTTCTGGCAAGAACGATCGGTTGGACTGTTTCATGGCGGCGACAGCAATCCGGTGCAATCGATCCGGCCTCGCAGGGCGCCCGACCGTTCGTGCCGTTTGCAATTGCACAATGCTATTCACACCCAGCTCGATCGCTTTCTCAACCAAGAACTCAAAACGGTCCTTCGCTTTCAACATTCCGACAGCTAGCGTTATCGAAACGTTACTCTCACCGACACCTTCGGTGCGGCTGATAATCGAACAAAGAGCTTTTTCCGATTCAATGTTTTCTATCCGCACGACTAGCTGCATTCCATGTCCATCCACGACTCGCAACTCGGAACCTGTTTCCTGCCTGAGCACATTGATAGCATGATGGAAATTGTCGCCTTCGAGAACAAGCGCCTCATCTGTTATCAGATCTGGGTATACGAAGAATGAGGTATCTGCTGCACGATGTTTTTTCTTTGCCATCCTTCTATAGTCCAAATGACAGACCAATATGAACCCGCCCATTGGCAGGCCCATCCGTATTGTTCATTGCATATGTGGCGTTCATGAATCCTATTGCCGTTTCAAAGACTATCCCCACACCAAACCCAGGGTGGAACGTACGAGATTCCATCCGATCTTCTGTAGCAGGAACTTCGACAATCCCCAGATCGGAAAACAGAAATGCGTATGAACCACGATCGATCTGATAGCGATACTCTGCTATAGCACGCCCGACAAATCGACCAGCAAACTGTTGTTCATTGTATCCACGCAGCGACGAGGCGCCTCCGAACTGAAACAAATCGTTCTCGCGATACTCGTTGCTAATAAGTATCTGTGTATCAGCGCCCAAGACGATGGCCTGCCTCGGTACTGATGGAATAATAAAGCGCGACGTAGCGTGCAATCGCTGTTGTCGGATATTGGTTGCCTGTTTGGTCGTGTCCGCATTAATCACTCGGGTTGATTGACGGCTCGACCTACCCCGTTCCAGATTCATTTCGACGACAACGCCCCTGCGGGGATTGGGAGCATAGTCCACGTTTTTATACTCAACGCCCACGCCAAAGAAATACGCGTTCGCTCTCGGAATTCGCTGTGTCCCATTGATGAGCTTGAGTCCAGCCTGTCCGGGACGTGTTGTTTCCCTCCGACCTGAGCTGAGTAGCCGCAGTCCGGTCGCAACCATGTAGCTCGCTTCTACACCGAGAGACTGGCGAGAATATGTCGAATCTTGTTGATACCCGTCGAACGACACAGCCAGTCCAACAGGCAACCCCGCAATGAACGGATCTTCGGCATCGACTTCAACACTTGCAACTTGTCCGGGAAGCCGGTTCAACTTCAAACTAAATGCCCGTCCGCCTCCAAAAATATTTACCAGCTCGAGGCGCCCGTTACCGACGACGGTTCCGCCTCTACCTGTAGCTGTGGAAGGAAGATATCCCAGTACAAGATCAAACGATCCGGGGGCAGCGTCCTGGATAGGAATAAAGACGACCAGATCTCCCCTTTCGTCCAGCCTCATCTCAGGTTCACCCGCTGACCTGATGAACTGGGTGGCAGTTAATCGATTGCGAATGCGCTCCGAATTGTACGACGTTAATTCGCGACCCGGTCGCAGCTCGGCTATTCGCGCAACGAGGGTTGGATTGTTCCTCGTATCGTCGTTGAGTTCGATGCGTCCCAGAACGACCGCGCGTGTCTGGGTCGCACTTACGATGATTGAAATACTCTGTGCTTCTTCGTCGATCGACAGAGAGTCGACTGCAATCGACGTCAGTACTGCGCCCTGCTCCGTCAAATGCTGCAACAAATCGATAATGTCTTGATCGAGGTCTCGTGGAACAAAGCCCCTGCCAGCCCTGGTCCGCATTGCCCTTCTGAAATCCGAAACGTCCCTGTCACTGTCCACACGGACGTCCATGTCTTCGACAATCAGACGCTCACCCGGACTGGAATAGATTTCTATCGTCGTCGAATCCGTAGATATCCGGACGCTGTCAATCTGCGCACCGAACAGACCATCTAACCGGTAATACTCCTCAAGCGCCATCACAGCATCGGAGCTACGAGCGTACCTCGTATCAACCATTGGCCATGCCTGAGTCCGTCCATCTTCAAATAATTTCACTCCTCTGGTCAGATTCGAGGATAGCTGGGCCTGTACACTCGTACACAGAACGAGGGACAGACACAGACAAACCACGCCAAACCCGGGCAATCGTGCTATAGTGATTCGTATATTGATGTGTCGGCCGATCAAGAATAAATTAGGTCCAATCTCACTTATGTGGTCAAACGTGCGCACACTGAGCTTTGTCGCAGTTGCTTCCCTGGTTACAGCATTCGCACTGCCGTACCCGTCTGTTCACGGATTCGAGGACCAGGATCTCCTCGATAACGGGATCACAAACGCCCACGGTGTGCCATCGGTTCATCCGTTTGTCGCTGACTCCATGTACTTTGAGATTATAGGCGGTGAAACGCTCATCTTCGCTCTGCCTGATTCCCTTAGCGGTGAAAAGGTGGAGTCATGGTTTCTGCCAAAGCCACCAGCCATGAGCCGAATGGCAGAACGGTCATTCATGTGGAAAACTCGCCGGGCCGATCGAGGCATTCATATGTTGCACTTTGAAGGCACGTCAAACATCATGGTAGACGAATACTCGGTAGCGCGCGTCGAGGTCTGGACTGCTAACGTTAGAGTCCGATAGGAATGCCCGAAGATCTGGAGCCAGTCAGATACGAAGCCTCTCCCACTGTCGCAGCCGCATTTCGAGAACCTCTGGCATCGTGGTTCGATTCGAACAAGCGGGAGCTGCCATGGCGTGTCGAAAAACGCGATCCCTACGAAGTCTGGGTCTCGGAGATCATGCTGCAACAGACCCGTATTGATCAAATGCTGCCGTACTACGAGAACTTCCTGGTACATTTTCCGAACATCCACGCACTCGCAGCCGCTGATCTTGATGATGTTCTCCTGCAATGGGAAGGCCTAGGCTACTACACCCGTTGTCGCAACATGCACAAGGCTGCACAAATCATTGCGATGGAGGGTGGGAATTTTCCGGAGACAGCTAAGGAGTTGACCAGGTTACCCGGAGTCGGTTCATATACCGCAGCGGCGATCTCATCGTCAGTCTTTGGCCAGCCAGATGCCGCTGTCGATGGGAACGTCAAACGCGTTATTAGTCGCGTGTTTTGCATAGAAGATTCGATCGATTCCAGTGCCGGTACGAAAGCGGTCCAACAACTTGCCGCGGAGGTGTTTAACACGTCTGAAGTTGTCAGCTTTAATGAGTCGTTGATGGAGCTGGGCGCCACGGTTTGCAAGCCAGCCGATCCCCAGTGCGGTGACTGCCCTCTCGGCGGGGTATGCCTCGCTTACAAGCACAGAAAGCAAACTTTGTATCCGGTTCGCACCAGGAAAAAGCCCGCCCCCCACTTTGACATTGCCGTGGCTATCCTGATCGATGTAGCCGACAAGTTGTTAATACAACGACGACCTGAAGAAGGGTTGCTCGGAGGTCTGTGGGAATTCCCCGGTGGGAAGGTAGAACAGGGTGAGTCGACGGAGGACGCCTGCCTTCGTGAACTTCACGAAGAAACCGGGCTGGATGCTGTTGTTGTGCGACCTCTAGATGTGGTCAAGCACGTATACTCGCATTTTCGGATTACGATGTACCCGTATATCTGTCGAACCGATCTATCGGGCCCGCTGTCGACGGCGGATACTTATCGTTGGATTCATTACACTGAGGTTGATCAATACGCATTTCCGCGCGCGAACAGGAAGGTGATCGAGCAATTGAAACCTATTCTGACTAAAAAGTAAGATCGGTATGGATTCTTTATGGGACCTCGCAATATTACTGTTCTTCATCTTTCCGATTATCGGAAGGATACTCGGTGGCCGCAAAAAACCGCGGCAGGTCGATCCTGAACTCGCCGAAGACAGAGACGCGGTTGACACAGATCAAGAATCCGCTTTTCAGAGGGCGATCAGGGAAATCGAAGCTGCGCTTGAGAATGCAGGACAGGAGCCCGGCGAAACTTCCGAGCCGGTCGAAGCGAGACAACCGGTTCGTCGTCAACCCAGACCGAAGCCGGTACGCCGAATGGAAGAGCCGGAGCCGTTCCACGAACAGGTAGCAGGAAGCTTCGAGCATAAAGACTTCAACGAATTCCGCGACCAGACGACACCGAATTTCCTGGGAGCGGACTTTAATGAGTTTCGCGAACTAACACCCGTGACGTTCGACGAATCTCTGTTTTCAGGCTTTGATCCAATTAAAACTGAACGAAAAGCAGGGACAAACCGCATCCGGAAGAAACTGCGAGGCAAACGGGCAATACGCGATGCGTTTGTCACGGCTGAGATACTGGGGCCACCATACAGTCAGAGGAAACGAAATGGCCCCCGCCACTTCTAGCAACGGGGGCCATCCTTAAATCACAGTACATGTAGATTCCTTATGCCTGCTCGACAAGAGGGTCATCTGTCCCCTTCTTGAACATTGCGGCACCGATGACACCGCCGAGAGCACCAAAGATTGGTCCCAACAGCAGTCCGATCCAGGAGCTTTTCAGATAGCTTCCGAGAGTAACATCGGTATTCATGGCTTCAACCATCTGATCGTAAGCTTCGGGAGGCATGCTGTCTCCGAACTGATCGAGAATCAGGTTACTGATGACCAGATCCGATCGTACTCCGGCTTTGATGAGAAGCAGGTTCAGGATGGCAGAGATAACAACAGCTGCCACTCCAACAATCGCCCCCATAGACGCGCCCGTTCCTGCGGATATTGTCATCTCGTTGTTGGTCGTGTAGTGCCAGACGGCAACCATCGCACCACCAATAATGCCGGCACAACATAGACAGTTAACCAGACCCAGATACGAGGTCGACAAGACCGCCGCGACAGCAGAACCCAGTAATATTGATTGTTTCTTATCGGGCATTAATTCGCTCCTTTAGTTTACAGGCTAGTTAGTGATGACCAACGATCCCGCTAGGCAGATACTTCCGGGGTTGCAGCCACGTTTTTAACGGAATCCGATTTCTCAATGTTACGGTTTGATGTTCCAATTTGGACAACACCGACGGCAAGATAATATCCTGCGACTAATCCAAACAAACTACCTGTTACCAATCTCGACACTGGCGTATTGTGCCAGATGCCCAGAAAGTCTAATGCCCAGTCAAGACCTAGCGGCACCAGGGATAACAGAATAATATACTTTGCCTGGCTGGAAAGGAATGATTTCCAGGGATTGAAAAGCATAAAACTGGCCAGCGCTAGGGGCAAGGCAGCATAAATACCGAGGCAGCGGTGACAAAGTGCCAATTGGACCCCGTCGATATGAAAGGATCGGGATGGTATCTGATGACAGAAAGGGGCGAATCCACTCATCAGAATACCTCGCAGGGGCTCTCCAACGAACGGCGGTAGAAACGCGATAAAAAGTATGAACAGGGTGAGACCCAACGTCACGCCCCAGGCCACAATTCCTTTTCGAAAGTCAGATTGAGAGCTATTTTCGGGTCCAGTTAGCGACATTCACCTATTCTTTATCGGGAGTTGCCAATATATGGCAAAAACATAGATTTTCGACGTGTTTACGCTGGAACCAGCGGAATTATGCAAAGTATCTGATAGGCCGAATGGCAAAATTTTTTACATGTGCGTTAGCACTCATTTAAGGAGAGTGCTAACAAAAATGTAACCCAAGTAAAACGTCAATATTGACACATTAGGAGGACAACAAATGGCTGGTATCAAACCGCTAGGCGATCGCGTGGTGGTAAAATCCGTGGACGCCGAAGAAAAAACGGCTGGTGGTCTATTTATTCCTGACACGGCTAAAGAGAAGCCACAGAAAGGGACCATCATCGCAGTCGGACCTGGTCGCATTGAAAATGGCACCAAGATCGACATGACTGTTAAGGCCGGAGATACCGTTCTCTACGGTAAGTACGCCGGCACCGAGATCAACCTGGAAAGCGAAGATTACCTGATCATGCGCGAATCAGACATTCTCGGCATCGTCGGTTAATAAGACCGACCCGATCCCATCATATCCCATAGTAGATTAATAACGTAACGTACTAATCATGGCAAAGCAGATTATTTTTGATTCAGAAGCCAGAAACGCTTTAAAGCGTGGTGTTGACACCCTGGCTGATGCTGTCAAAGTCACCCTCGGCCCAAAAGGTCGAAACGTGATCATCGAAAAGAAATTCGGTGCTCCGACAGTAACCAAAGATGGTGTAACTGTCGCTAAAGAAATCGACCTCGAGAATAAACTCGAGAACGTCGGTGCTCAGATGGTCAAAGAAGTCGCTTCCAAAACCAGTGATGTTGCTGGTGATGGAACAACAACAGCGACCGTTCTTGCGCAGGCAATTCTTACGGCTGGCCTCAAGAACGTCACCGCAGGCGCCAACCCAATGGACCTGAAGCGTGGTATTGACAAGGCAGTCGAGGCAATCGTTGCTAACCTGCGTGAGCAGAGCAAAGAGATTCAGGACCGTGGCAAAATTGCCCAGGTTGCTACCATCTCTGCAAACAACGACACGACCATCGGTGAACTCATCGCTGACGCGTTCGAGAAAGTTGGCAAAGATGGCGTCATCACGGTTGAAGAAGCTCGCGGAACGGAGACAATGCTTGAAGTTGTCGAAGGTATGCAGTTCGATCGTGGTTACCTCTCCCCTTACTTCGTAACCGATCCTGACAACATGGAAGTTGTCCTGGACGATCCTTACATCCTGATCCATGACAAGAAGATCAGCACGATGAAGGACCTCCTGCCAGTACTTGAGAAAGTTGCCCAGATGGGTCAGCCTCTTCTCGTCATTGCTGAAGACATCGAAGGCGAAGCTCTTGCGACTCTCGTCGTAAACAAACTGCGTGGAACACTGAAAGTAGCTGCTGTCAAAGCACCTGGCTTCGGTGATCGTCGTAAGGCAATGTTGGAAGACATCGCCATTCTTACGGGCGGTACCGTCATCTCTGAAGAGAAAGGATACCGGCTCGAGAATGCGACACTTGACTATCTCGGCCGCACGAAGCGTATGGTTATCGACAAAGATAACACGATCGTCGTCGACGGTGCAGGTGATGCGGATCAGATCAAGGCACGCGCCAATCAGATCAAAGCACAGATCGAATCGTCTACGAGCGACTACGACCGCGAGAAACTGCAAGAGCGTCTGGCAAAACTGTCAGGTGGTGTTGCGGTTCTCAAAATCGGTGCTGCTACTGAGCCCGAAATGAAAGAGAAGAAAGCACGTGTTGAAGATGCATTGCATGCAACGCGCGCAGCGATTGAAGAAGGAATCGTCCCTGGTGGCGGTGTTGCCTACATTCGCGCTCTCTCTGCACTGGACTCACTTGATACCGAGAATGAAGACCAGTCGATTGGTGTAACCATCATTCGCCGTTCGGTTGAAGAACCACTTCGCCAGATTGCAGCTAACGCTGGCCTGGAAGGTTCTATAGTCGTTCAAGGTGTCAAGGATGGCAAGGGTAATTATGGTTTCAATGCGCAGACTGAAGTCTATGGCGACATGATTGAGATGGGCGTCATTGACCCGACCAAAGTTACTCGTACCGCGCTTGAGAATGCAGCTTCAGTTTCAGGTCTCCTCCTGACAACTGAGTCTGTTATCGCTGACAAGCCAGAGAAGGCAGGTGCAGCAGCAGCTCCTGACATGGGCGGAATGGGCGGAATGGGCGGAATGGACTTCTAGGTTAACGCCTGGCAGACATGTCCACCGGACATTCAAACCAAGTTGGAAAAGGCGGGACAGCGCAAGCTGTTCCGCCTTTTTTCGTTTCGGTTAATCCCAGGCAACGTCCCGTTGCAAATCCCATCGGCAAATCCTAAAACCCCTTTACCTGACGCGCACCATCTGCCCCGAAAAAAGGACCTTTCCATCAAATCGACCGACATAAAAATAAATACCGCTTCTAACTTCCAATCCACTTTGGTCCGTACCGTCCCAGGAAACCGCGTGCGACCCTGAGGGCAGGCTGGAAAGAACAAATTCTCTAATCGTGCGGCCCGCAACATCAAGTATCTCGACAGTACCATGGGCAGGATTTACCAGCGAAAACGTTATCGATGTCTCACCGTCAAACGGATTGGGATAATTACTTGCGCTGACTGGCTTGCTTCGCGGAGTCGTTTCAACACCCACGCCTGTATCTGTACCTAGAAGAAAAACATATGCCCGGCCGGATTCAGCCGGACTGGTTCCCGGGTTTTCGCGCGCCGCAGAAACTATGATGTCATTCGATCCGTCACCGTTCACGTCACCTGCCGATTCTAATCGCGCGCCCATGAACCCGTTCTCCTCTGCATTGGGTGACTGAAAGCTTGCAAGTGTGTCCCTGGTTTGGCCATCATATACATAAGCACGACCAGCACCATTGTCCTCCCCGGCTGCCCCGACGACGAAATCATCGTACCCGTCCATATTATAGTCGCCTATCCCGGCAACCGATCCAAACTGGCCATTCAATTGATCGAAAGGCGAGAGAAGTGTGAAGAGGGTATCGCCTGTGTCGCCACTAAACGCATATAGTCTGCCAGATTTGGAGGCACTGCCTATCTCTCCACGAGCGCCTACCAGGATGTCCGGGATCCCATCGCCATCAACATCACCACCGCCGGCGACGTAGCCTCCGAAAAAGCCGTCGCTTACTTCATTCGTCGAATGGAGCGAGTATACAAGATTCCCGCTGGCTCCATTAAATACATACGCGCGGCCGGCAGCGAATGGACTTCCATCTGGCTCTTCAAAGAAAGCACCGACGGCGATTTCGCTCATCGTATCTCCATCAATGTCACCAACGTCAGCCACCCAGTTTCCAAACGCACCATTCGTTTCTGGATTGGGAGAAGACAGAGTATGGACGACAGCTCCGGTCGCCCCGCTGACGACGTATGCTTTGCCGGCAGACGAAAGCCCGGCGTCACTCTGAGCAAGTGCTCCAACGGCCATGTCGTTGATACCATCTCCCGACACATCCCCAACTTTCGCGATCTTCACGCCGAAACTGCCTCCCGAATCCAGGACTGGAGATTTCGCCACATATAGTATTGTGTGAGTTGCTCCGCTGTATACATAAACTCGTCCAACGTTGGTGACACCTGCTTCATCCTCATTCCAAGCGGCTACCGCGTAGTCGGGAATGCCGTCCATACTGACATCCCCAAGATCTGTTACCGATCCACCAAACCGCCCGTTAGACTGCGGTGCCTCGGACGTTAGCGCTACCAGGGTGTCGCCGGTTTGCCCGCTGAAAACGTAGGCGCGGCCCGCTGCAGACAGCCCAGCCACGTCTTCGAGATCGGCTCCAACGAGCAAATCTGCATAACCGTCATTGTCGACATCACCAATTCCGTCAACTGCGCGACCAAAATTCCCACCCGCCTCTTCGAATGGAGACGAAAGCAGAATTGATTGAAATGGCAGGCTGGCATAATAGATCACTCCTGATGTTAACAGTAGGACCAGTGCTATAAGAGAAATCGTTTTCATCGTCATAAAGAATTTTTCAATTCAAACGTACGGTGAGTCGAATGCGAAAGTCTTGCGTCGAGCGTGCGCAGATGCTTACTTCCCTTTTACTTCCAGTACCTCGTTAACAAACCTTTCTCCAAGGGTATTTGCAGCTTCGGCACTGCCGGCCTCCGTATACACACGCATTATCGGTTCTGTATTCGACTTTCTGATGTGCACCCAGCCCTCTTCAAAATCGATTTTCAGGCCGTCGGTAAAATCTATCTTCTCATCAGAGTAGCGGTCTTTCAATGTTGTCAGTATCTGTTCGGGATTTCCATTTCCTGTCTCTACTTTCTTTTTACCCATGTAATATTTCGGCATGGAATCCGCAATCTTCGAAAGCGGTTTCCCCGTGTTCACCATGTGCTGGAGAATCATCGCCACGCCAACAAGTGCGTCTCTACCGTAGTGCAAATCCGGAAGGATGATGCCACCATTCCCCTCACCGCCTAGCACAGCCCCCACCTTCTGCATTTCCTTGACCACATTGATCTCCCCGACAGCGGATCTGAAAACCTCATTCCCGTGCTTCGCTGCCACATCTTCCACGGCCCTCGACGATGACAGGTTCGTAACAAATGGACCTTTTCGGAATCCCCACATGAAGTCCGCGGCAATCACCTGGGTGAGCTCTTCGCTCACATATCTTCCGCCATCGGCAATCAGTGCAAGCCTGTCAGCATCAGGATCGACTACGATGCCGATATCAGCCTCCTCCTTCTTTACACGTGCGATCGTGTCGACCAGATTACCGGGAAGCGGTTCAGCCGGGTGAGCAAATAAACCCGTCGGTTCGCAATTCAGGAACACAATATTCGAATCAGGCAAACCGATAGTTCGCAGCAAGGAAGGAATTGCGACTCCGCCGATGGAATTGATACCATCGACCAGGACCTTGAAACCCGCAGAAGCAATTGCCTCTTTATCTATGAAATCCAGCGCGAGAATTTTATCGATGTGATACGGGAGAAACTCCTCTCGTTTTCGAGATCCAATCTGGTCAAATCGCGCATAATCGTTCGCGTCACCAGCCAGGTCCAGTACTGCCTGGCCCTCCTCAGGCGACAAAAACTCGCCGCTGCTATTGAGTAGCTTCAACGCATTCCATTCCGGTGGATTGTGCGAGGCCGATAGAATGATTCCTCCCGTTGCTTTTGTCTTGATCACAGCCATCTCGACCGTCGGTGTCGCGGCCATCCCCGCATCTACAATATCTATCCCCATCATCTGAAGCGTACTGGTGACAATCTTCATGCACAGCTCTCCGGTGACTCGGCCATCTCTTCCAACAACGACCAGGGGCCGTTGACTCGTTTGTCTCCGGATCCATGTTCCGTACGCCGAGGCATACCGCACGAGGACCTCCGGGTCCAAACCGTCTCCGACAATTCCCCTGATTCCTGAGATAGATGCTATGAGTGTTCCTGACATATTTTTGTATTTGCAATAACGGATATAGATTGACTCTGTTGGAAGATACAATTGATCGTTATTAGTTATTCGTGCGTTGTATAATGAAATACCCACCAACAACATCCCGACCTTGACGTGACTTCAAGTCCCCATTCTCTATTTTCAACATCATACGATTGCGAAAATCCGCGATCACAAATCATCATCGTCCACGGTTATGCCGATCACTCAGGCCGGTATGACTCTATCGCCGAGACACTCGCCGAGGCCGGGTACGCCGTAACCACGTTCGACCTCCGCGGCTACGGCAAGTCCGATGGCGACCCGGCGTTCATAACTTCTTTCGACGAATACGTGGCAGATCTGGAGACGATTGTCAAAGACGTTCATACTGAGTCGTCCTCCCTGCCTCTTGTCTTGATGGGACATAGTATGGGAGCACTAGTAGTCTTGACATCCGTTCTCAACGGCAATATTCAACCCGATGCATTAATTCTTTCAAGTCCTGCACTCGCCTTCTACGAGCCGGCTATCCTCCAAAAGCTGTCGGGACTCATAGCCAGAATTGCTCCGCGACTACTAACGGTGGAGCTGGATCGAACACTCATTTCGCGAGATCCCGTAGTCGTTGGCGCCGCTCTCAACGATCCCCTTGCTTATCATGGTCGTACTCGAGCAAGAACAGGAGCAGAAATGATTCGAGCGGCAAACGCTGTCCTCGCAAAAGCCGAGGATCTCATACTTCCATTCCTGATTTTCCATGGCACTGGAGACCGTTTGACGGATCACCGTTCGAGCCAACTGCTATATGACCGGTCCAGGTCTGCCGACAAAACAATCAGGCTCTTCGAAGGAGCCTACCACGAAACGTTTAACGATTCATGCCGAAGTGAGGTGTTAGCTGAGATTGTTAGTTGGCTGGACGCTCGTTTCGGTAAGTCGTAGACATTAACGAATTGCACTAAGCACGTATTCGGGGACATACTCGTACTTGGCGACGTGCTGAACACGCTGACTGTAGTTTCCGCCAAAGATACCAATAACAAGATCCAGAGCTGGCACCACAATAATGTACTGTCCCCCGTTACCACCGGCGTAGTAGGCATCGAGTGTCTCACCTTTGTGCGGATATGAAAATACCCACCATCCGTAGCCGTAACCTTCGTCTCCGATATTATTGCGTGCACTGACAGCATCACGTATCCATTCTGGCGAGAGGACACGTGTTCCATTCCACAGTCCATTGTTCAGAAACAGCTGACCGATTTTGAGAAAATCGCGCGGCCGTATATAAAGCCCACCGCCTCCATATGCTTCGCCAATGGGCGATAGATTCATCTGGTACTCGGTAATTTGTAAGGGCCTGGCGACGTACTTATAGAAATAGTCGGGTAGCCACGCGCCGGTTTTTATTGCAAGTACGCGACCCGCCAGATGTTGACTACCACTGCAATACGCAGCGAGGGTACCTGGTTCTGTTTTCATGGGCAAGTCCATCATGTACCTCACCCAATCATTTTCCAAGTCCTGTGATTGCATCCTGTCTTCGCCACCGGCCGAACTGTCGTCCCAATCGTTACAGTCCAGCCCGGGAGTCATCGAGATCAGGTGCTCGATTGTCATTCGAGACGCGCGGTCATCCCCGTTGGTGTAACCGTGTTCGTTAAGGATTGGCAGGACCAATGATGTCCTCGGCATTTCTGACCGATACTCCGCAGCGCCGGTGAGAAGAGCTGTAACTGTTTTCGATGCAGACCGTGTTGCATGCGTTTGCGTTCTTGTAAATCCGTGAAAGTACTCTTCGAAAACCAGTTTGCCGTTACGCGCGATTAGGAAAGCGTGGACTTGCGGAGCATCAATCGCGTTCATCGGGGTGCTGTCAATCCGTTCAATAAGTTGCGAAACAATAGTCGCCTCCATCTCGGCATCCTGGAGTGAGCCGGTAGTCCAGCCATCATCAAGCTGCATTGGTACTCTGGTAGGGAGAATGTCCTTCGCTTGCGGATAAAAGAAGCTGGAAGCCGCATCTTCCCGCTGGAAATCGAAAGTCCCGCCGTTGTACGGAAGGTAGATTGAGAGCCGGCCCCAGTTCGAATCCCAGTGACCCTCCAGTTCGATGTCTCCATCTGAATTCACGAAGAGAACTCGATCGTCGACAACACGAAGGTCGCTCAAATCATAAAACCTCCCAATGTTAGCTTCCGGATTTCTCAAAACACCCGAAAAGCGACCATCCTCCTTCTCTTCAATACTGATGTACATCGTCATCCTGTCAGGCAACGGATGAATTGAACCGATATAGTTGTCCGCCCCAACATTCTCGAGCTCTACAGGTGATGCCATTTCGGCAAATGTTTGTTGCGTGCGGGGTTGTACCCAGTGTCCTACGATTGCTGATCTATCTTCCGTTAACGCCCCACGGAAGTATCCACGATTTCCAGGCAATGAAAATGTGATTTGCTTGATAGAGTCGACGACAGCGTCAACTGTATACGGGCCGGCTATTGCCTGCCAACCCTGGCGCGATTTATAAACCTGAATATCTGTAAAAAGCAGTGGCGTGAAGTCTCGTACTCCGTACCACAATCCGGCAAAATCGGCGGGCTCAAGCTGAGTCTTTACGTCCTGCGCCATAGCCGGTCTGACAAATTTAATCGATCCGAACAAACATAGGATGATCGTGAAAACAAGAGCACGCCCTGTAGATAAAGTGCTCGAAACAATCAGCGTCGTTGACAATGTTATCCTCTCTCCCTTAGCCATGTAAGAATCGGTTCGGTCCCTGTGGTCAAGTTTTTTCTCAACAGTTCGCATGCGGCGTGCAGATTATTGTTTTCCAATGCATCAATGATTTCTGCATGCTCCATTCCCGCGTTATACTTCCCGCCGCACTCAGTGAAGTACGCGAGTTCATAGCGGAGGGACCTTTGAATAAAGTGGCGTATCGTCTCGATGATGACAGCATTCGTGCAATGCTCCAACAGGGTCATGTGCCAAGAATCGTCTATCTGGATGGCCGTGGTCGGGTCATCTTCCAAAAGCAGCGCCGAGTTGAGGGCCTTGAGCACTTCGATTTGACCCCGGTCGGGCATCCCGGCCCATTGTAATGCCGCTGGATCAAGGATTCCTCTCATCGGATAGATGTCTGAAAACTCCTTGATGGTCAGAGGGCGGACGAAGAATCCTCTCCTCGGGATGCTGTCGAGGACATCAATCGCCACGAGTCGTTGCAGTGCCTCACGCAATGGTGTCCTGCTAACACCCAGCTCCTCGGACAGGTGAATCTCATTGATTCGTTGCCCCGCCGCCAGCGCCCCATGGTAGATCTTCTGTTGAAGCGCGGTGCTGATTTCATCGCTAAGATTGCCTTTTTTGAGAATAGAAACGCGCATTATCTCGAATTGTATACAGTATACAGTTCAATAATACGCGATGGGCGGTTGCCGGTCAAGGGAAGGTGGTTAACTGTTAGTCGTTAATGGTTAGTGGTTAGTGGCTGGCGCACACCTGTCAAATTCCCGATAACTAGTAACCAATAACTAGTAACCAATAACCAATAACTAGTAACCAACTGATAACCCGTAACCCTTAACGCACCACTACGCCAACTCAAACTTTATCGGAAGCGTCATCTTCACGCATACGCTCTCACCTCGCTGTTTCCCGGGCACGAACTTTACATCGCGGACCACTCGCAGCGCCTCTTCATTCAAGGTGGGCGAAACTCCTCGAATTATAACCGGATCCTTGACGTTTCCACCCTTGTCAACGAGAAACTGTACAAACACCCGTCCTTCCTCACCTGCGGCTTTTGATTTCTCCGGGTAAACGAGTCGCGATTGGATGCCTTCCAATCCCCCAACGAGCTCGGGCATACTCTCTACAACGACATACACGTCTCCACAAACACCGACGCTACTTGCCAGATGGTGACGTTGTTGAATGATGGCTTCCAATGGTTCTTCGTCGTCATCATTAAACAGGAATGAGACGTTGATACGGATCGGAGAGAATACTGCTAACGCGACGGCCACACAGAGTCCAGCCAGAACCAGTAACTTGCTTGACGTATCCATATTGATGCCAGTATTGTTGTTGTCGGATCCAAACGATTGGTAATTATCAAAGAGACACGCGACATCTCGCAATGTTGCTACACCAGTTGATCAACTGATTAGTCACGCGATCGCTAAAGACATAACAATATCCGTCTGCAGTTCACCTGCAAAATCGAATACCCGTGACCCCACTTTCTGAAATCCATTGGCCTCGTAAAACTTGAGCGCCCGGGAATTACCCTCCCAAACGGCCAACCATAATTCCGAACAATTTCGGGACCGTGCTTCGATGATACACGCGTTAAGTAAAGTCCTTCCGTAGCCCCTACCAATTACACGTTCGACAAAATATATTCTTTCCAGTTCGACGGCCGCCACACTACTATCTCCGACAAGGTCGGAGTCAAAGCTTAGCTTCGCGAAGCCCACGATGGCTTCCCTCTCGATCGACAAGAGGAATAGATTGTTCTCGTCCTCTAGTTCGCGACGAATTAGATCGACTGAATAAACTGCGTCAATGTAGGTATTGACCTGGACGACATTGTAATCAGTTTCATACGTTTCGCGAAAGGTTATTTGCCCAAGCTTCGATATCTGCCTGGCGTCAGCTAGAGTTGCTACTCTAATTGTCAATCCACTCATCAGGTCTTCTAAGTGTAATTTTTGTTCGCCTCTTTTAACACAAGCTAACCGCCTTAGTGAATCTACTTTCCCTGATCAAGTTATCAATACCGCTTCGCTCGATGTCTAATTGAAATAACCGGGGTGCACTTTGCACTCAGATTTTCGCCGGGCCGAACTCCTCCGGGAACCCTATAGTATGCTATAGACCGTAAAACGACCTCACCAACTAATCAACGTGACTCGAATGACTATAGGAGAAGTTGCGGATCATTTGTCAATCAATGTACAAACGCTACGATTTTATGAACGGAAGGGGCTACTCAACCCGTTGCCGAGAACACAGGCAGGCTATCGCCAATTCGACGAATCTGCCATCCGTCGACTCGTATTTATAAGGCACGCGCAGGAAGTGGGATTCACACTTAAAGAAATCCGCGAACTCCTGCAATTGCGTGCAGCATCGGATGGTTCGTGTCTGGCAGTAAAAGATTGTGCCAAACAAAAAATTGAGCAACTCGCGCAGCGTATGAGCCGCCTTCAGAAAATGACTGAGACACTCGAGAGGCTTGTTGTGATGTGTTCTGATGGGCTCTCGGCAACCGATTGCCCGATTCTTGAAGCACTTGACGAAACCGAGTATTGAAATGAAAAAATCATCGACGAACTGGACCGTGGCTGGAGCGGTCGGAGCTGCTATTGCAGCTTCCGCGTGTTGCACAATTCCACTACTACTTGTCTCCGCCGGATTTGGCGGTGCGTGGGTGAGTACGCTAACCGCATTCGAACCATGGAGACCAGTATTTATTTTAAGTGCCGTCGCGTTGTTTACCGCCGCTTTCTATC
>CBDUKH010000076.1:0-18762 GCA_965367755.1 uncultured Rhodothermales bacterium | reverse complement strand
CTTTCGATAAATGCTCGACCACTGAGGAATTTTGCGTCCCAAGGCCAACACCGAACCTTTGCAATGGCTCTGAAAATCGCTCAATTTATGTACCTCCAGGATGTAGCAGACGAGACGCCGGTGCTGTTGCTCGACGACGCATTCGATCACCTGGACCCATACAGAATCGAACGCTACGTCAGGATGGTGTCCGAGCAACTGCGGAGCCAAACGTTCATTACAACGGCAAGCTCACAGGTGCTTGATCAATGCATAGATTATAGCATCCCGAAGAACTCTCGCCATGACCTGGAGGATATAGATGTGGGATCACTCCTACGCAATAAATAATCTTTTTCGGACAAGTTCAGCGTCTGTAAGATGTACCTTACATTTAAGTATCCTCGTCTCTTAGTAAAAGTATTATGCGCAACCACGTCGCCACACATACACTCGTTGTAGCACTCCTGTTAATAGTGTTCTCAGGATGTGTTGTTCAACGAAGTCCCATCACGGATAACAAACGAGCCTATGCCTATAGCTGGGAGCAAGAAATCCAGATTGGGCGTGAAGCGGATCCGGTAATCATCGCGGAGTACGGGTTATATGATGACCCGGATCTTGCCACATACGTTACACGCGTCGGCGAGAGAGTTCTGGCGGAAAGCCATCTCAGGCGCTCGGACGCGCGTCCCGAATTTCGGGAGACACCCTTTACATTCAGGGTACTGGACAGCCCTGTAGTAAACGCCTTCGCGCTTCCGGGGGGGTATATATATGTCACCCGCGGGCTGTTAGCGCACACCGAAAATGAAGCGCAACTCGCGGTGGTCCTCGGCCATGAAGTAGGTCACGTGGCTGGTCGGCACGCCTCACAACGGGCGCTGTCGACTCAGTTCGGACAGATCGGGCTACTTGCCGGTGCTGTCGGTGGTGAACTTCTGGGTCTACCGGGCCAGGAGATCTTGTCGCTCGGTGGCTCCGTAGCAAACCTTATGTTTCTCAGCTATGGCCGCGATGACGAACGTGAATCAGATAAACTCGGCGTCGAGTATTCAGCACTCGCACACTACGAGGCGGCACACGGTGCAGATTTTTTCCAAACGTTAAAACGATTGAGCGACAAGTCGGGCCAGAGCATTCCCAGTTTCTTGTCATCTCACCCTGATCCGGGTGAGCGAGAGCAAACCATCAAGCAACTCGCCGCATCCTGGGAGACCAAAGTCGAGATGAACATTTCCGGTAAGGACGAACTATTGTCACACATCGATGGAATTGTCTTGGGGGATGATCCCCGACAGGGTTACACGGAGAACGGCGTATTCTACCATCCCACATTGCGATTCCAGTTTCCGGTACCAAACGGATTTCAACTGATCAATCAGCCGTCACAGGTTGCTATGTTCAATCAGGACCAAACGGCAATAATGATTTTTTCCCTCGCGCAAAACGCCAGTTCAGCGAAGGACGCAGCCGACACATTTGCCGGACAGGAAGGACTGGTAGTAGTGGAGAGAGGCCGAAGTAATGCCGGAGCAATGCCGGCTGAAGTGGTGGTTGTGGATGCAGCGACGCAGAACGGACAGGCGGTCCGAGTTCTTGCTCGATTTACCGAATACGGAGGTAACATATATTCGTTTATCGGATACTCGGCGAAGGCCAGTTTCAACAATTTTGTCGGCTCGTTCACCAATACGATGCAGGGCTTTTCTTCGTTGACCGATCAGACCAAGCTAAACAAGCAGCCTGCCAGGCTCGACATTGTCAGTGCCCAGCGGGCAGGAACGCTGCAGGATTATATCCCGACGGTGCTTCCCGACGGATTCGTCGCGGAGGATATAGCGATTATGAATCAAGCATCGTTGTCAGCAACAGTCTCTCCTGGCGCTAAGCTGAAGCTCGTTCGCTAGCGTGAGGATTATTCTTTTTGAGTCAACACGTGGGTACCCGATACTCTATGCGGGTGCGTCGACATCTTTCGTCTTATCTTTATGAAGTCGACTAAAGGTTGATCGAAACTGCCAGATTCATTTGTTTCGTCTATTTTCCTTGCAGTGGCACACCTGTTTATTGATTCAGTTTTCCTACTTATGTGGCCTTAGATAACAAAATTCACTCACGCACGTTGTCGAGGGAGACGCGTCCGAAATTTTCAACCAGGCTACAGGAATATCCAGTATATGCGTTTTTATGAAAGAGAAGGGACGATCGAAGACCTGGTTCGCGGGAAGCGCGTGCTGCACCTCGGTTGTATTGGGTTCGCTGATTCTAGTCCCGATGAGCGCAACGAACTTTTTCGGCAGTCCTTACACTTCCGACTCTCGTCGATCGCCGATGTACTGGGAGTAGACTACGCGGAAGATGTTGTTACGAAACTGCACGCAGCTGATCTCGGGAAGAACATCCTGGTTGGCAACGTAGAGCAGCTGGACGATCTCGAGATTCCCGGTACGTTCGATGTTGTTCTGGCAGGGGATATAATAGAGCATATTGACAATCCTGGTTTGATGCTTGCGGGAATCAAGAAGTACTGTACACCTGATACGGAGCTTATCGTAACAACGCCAAATGCATTCGGAATTCTGGGTAACATTCGTTACGCGTTCGGGCGTTTTCGTGAAGCGAAAGAACACGTTCTTTCTTTCAATCCTTACAACCTCGAGCAACTTCTGGAGCGACACGGATTTCGTATTACCGCTATGGACACTTGCTATCAGCACTGGGTGAACGACGAACATCACAAGATGACTCTGGCCCTTGCCAAAAGCATATTCAGAGTTGTCCCTCGATGGGGAGGGACGCTTTTCGTGCGAGCACAGCTGAGCAAGTAATCGCTACAAAAAATACATCGCTACTGTTTAGTAGCAGTGGTCCCAGTCCAATAGATTTCTCGATTCTGCAGGACTACAGATAGCACAGAGCTGATTGATAGTAGTGGACCGACGACACGTGTGACTTCTCGAAATGCTCGTCGATGAACCGGGGAAACGATGTCTTCGTCCAGAACTGGACATGACCCGGGTCCGGGCTTATGCCGACGAAGCGACTTATATCGTTAAAAAACTTGAAGTACGGCTCAAGAGGAACGGAAATCAGGACGTGCCTGGCCGAGACTCTCTTCAATTCCGCAATAGCCTTATCCGGGTCGTCGAGATGTTCCAGAACTTGACTGCAGACGGTGAGGTCAAACGAATCATCGTCGAACGGTAAGTCAAAGATGTCCGCTGTTGAAAAATGACCGACCCCAGAAAAAGAGTCATTGGCAAATTCGATGGCTTCCGAACTTGCATCGACACCGACGATCTGGATATTCGGGGCCGCGTTGTGAAAGGCTGAACTAAGGTGTCCCTCGCCGCAACCTGCGTCCAGAATCGTGAGGGGTCTCGTTGAAAGACCGAGTGCTACGAGATGCTTGTGGAAGGTCTCAATGTGCCATCGATAAACGGAGTTTGTCGTCGTGTACTTGTTCAGGTTTGCAGACGAGTAGCTCACGCAACGTGACGCAGTTTAAAAATTGGATTCTCCTTCGACTGGCGGTATAAACGTTGCCTCTCCGCCAACTGCAGTCTTCCCGTCTATGTACACGAATACTCTGGCACGAACATGCTTGTGTCGCTCAAATTTCTCTGCAATCTTGACTTCGACGTTAACCGTCGACCCGACGGGTACAGGTCGAATAAATTTTACGGCAAAAGATACAGCGACTGATCCATGTCCGGGGAAGTCCCTTCCGAGGACTTTTGAAATTATTCCAAGCAAGAATGCTCCGTGAACGATTCTCTTCCCGAATCGAGTTTCGGCTGCAAACTTCTCATCAACGTGAATGGGATTGTCATCGCCCGTAAGCTGTGCATACAGCAAAACTTCTTCGGCAGTAATTTTCCGCTCGACAGTAACGGACTGTCCCACCTCTAACGTATCGTATGTATTCATAGATGAGAAGGAAATAAATCAGGCAATATGCCGGCACGGGAAGCTATGCTGGCAGTTGAGTCATGAAATTACTAAAACAAACGCGCTTATGTGCTACCTGCCAATGATTTGTTTGATAAGAGCACAGGGAATGCCCATAGCTGACAGGTGCAGTATGAATTATTGGCTACTCGACGTAATAATATCGTCAAAATCTACTTCAGCAATTGATCCGGTGTCATCCGAATCACTCCACAGCGTTATTAATAGAGGTTGATTAGGCGGATTCTTGCCAAACAGGGTCTTATAGTCATCAGCAATGTTTCGCTCTACGGTAGTCCACTCTCCGATTCCATCACGGCCGCTTGAAACAACGATGACTTTGAGTTTGCCAAAAGAGACGATGGTGCCGATCGGTAACGTCGAGCTGTAGGTGTACTTGATGCTTATTGGCCGTCCGATCCAATCAGTTTTAAACACAACGTAGACTGCTGCTCCTGTATCGTTCGCTTCCTTCTCACTTGCGCCTTCAGGTAATCGATTCGCCCTCCACCTCCAGGAAAGAACGGGATTGTCACGGACGTCCCAGCGGAGTTCGTTGTTTTCATTCGAAAGTGATATTCGCTGTGCTTCGCCGTTTGTGTATGCTCGTAGAAACTTATTGCCTCGCTCCTCGACAACATAGAAAATCTCATTCTCATTCATGAAGGAATCCAGCGGTTCGTACGTGCGGGTCTTTGACGATAAAAACTTCCACCGATGCGGAATTTCGCCAACGGGATAACTTTGAAAGTCATCGATAAGTATAGACTGCCCACTAACACTTCCGGAATGGTTCGCGGAGAGAGCCGGAAGCAAGGCCGCAATCAGCAGCGTAAACAGCAGACCTGTCGTTGATAGTTGATTCATTGTGAGCATTGGTCGGAATCGGGGTTAAACAGATCCGATCAGTTTGATTGTTCCATACGTTCGGCTTCTGAGTCCGAAACATCCGGACCCTCGCTAGCAGCGAAACCAATTGAAGTGACCGCAAAAAAGAACAAATTAAGGCCTTTATCGAGGACACTTCGCACTATTAGCATCGAAGCAATCGCAGATTCAGACGCTTCAAGCAGACCCGAAATACCCAGTACAATTCCCACGCCAACGAGGTCTTTTGCTGGAATAAGTGGCAATCTGTTTGTTAACGACAAAATTACAAGCATTATTGCCCAGACCCGGAGAGGCGTGTCCGGCAAGACGCTCCACCACTGCAGGACTTGAAGTACATAGACGATCAATATAAATCTGCCCACATGTACCAGGAAAAACCTGAGCACTGCTCTCCCAGGAAGAGAGAACACATTCTTTCTGAAGCGAAGCAAAAGCAACGCTCCAACAACGAAAACAACGGCGCCTCCCAGGATATAGCCTATTGCCGTCGAGCCGACAAGATCTCCCGGGACCAGCTGACCGGAAGCCATGAATAGCGTCGCAAGAATAACTACAGAAAGCGTAGCAGCGGCTGACGAGCTTATGGCGTTGTCTTTGATTGCGCCAAGAATAAGTCTGTCTTTGCCCGGGAGTAGTTGGCGCAACTTGAAATAGAAGTACGCCTCTCCCGAATAACTTAAGACGTCGCTGTTGAGCACGCGCTTACCCAGGACGAAGAGGAAGAGCCTTCGAGCTTCTGTTCGAAATACCTTTCCATAAAGAAGCGCCTCGATTATCGGAAGTTGGAAATACAATCCGACCCATGCGATGTAGAACCAGATCGTCCGAGGTCGCGAGTCCCATACTTGACTCCACCCGATTTCCGAAAGCTGGTAAATAATAAAGGCTACGACCCCTCCGGTAAGCAAATATCGGAGTGCCTTGTACCAGCCCGGAGGCGTACGACGATTCTGGATATATTGTCCTAGCGTGTCGATAGGAGGTCAACGAATAGCTGGTCGTTCAGTCCGCCTGGTGAACACGGCGAGTCCCTTGGCACCGAACCGGGTTTCGCACGAGAACGAACCATGCTGCTGTTTCCACAAGGCTACGATGGTGGCTTCGTCAGGACGATTTGCATCGTCAAGGATGACGACGGCTTTGTCACTCAGGTTTTTATCGAACATGGGCAGCGCAGGATATCGGGCCAACTTCTGTGTCTTTAGCGGCGGGCCGTCTACAACAAGCATGTCAATCACATCCGGCAAGGGTTCTCTTGAGATATTGTACCAGCGGTAGGTGTCGCCGTTTACGGTTTGCTCGACCAGATCTACAGTGACAACCCGAGCTATTTCCGAAAGACCGCGCCGGGCTAATTCGGTCCGCGTCTTCTCGGCATACGCCGGGTCGTGGTCGAAGCTAAGTACGCTGCCTACTCCTATCGACTTCATTATCGTTGCCATGTAGATCGTAGACAAGCCGCTTCCTAACTCGACAACGACTCCAGGCCGGTTAGAGTGAACTTTCTCGGCTATCTCCCTCAAGAGATCCAGATTGGCTGTCCATCCTACGGGATGAGACAGAAACTGCAATTCCGGGACGGCTTCCTGTAACGTTAGCAGTGAGTCAACCTGACTGACGACCAGTTTGTTTTCATGCTGTAACAATCGATAGAGTTTCACTAACCCAACACATATTGCCGCGAACAGGAAAACAAGAGACAGGTACAATCCTGCGTCTCCGGCAACCAGGAAGGAGGCTGCACATACAGTCGCAAAACAGGTGGTCCATACAGCAATATTTCGTGAGTCTGTCCGTCGTATGTGCATCCTGATCTTACTGTTCTACTATTCTTTGCTAAAGTTTGCTGCTATTGCGTTGGGAAAAGATCATACGGATGAAGCTTTGTGACCTCACCTACAATTCGCCGCTACGACTATCATGGAAAACTCTATCGAGAAACGCGCAACTACCATAACGCTCGTTGTTCTTCTAATCTACGGTATTCTTGTCGCCTTTCATGAGGGTGAATTCTGGCCTTTCAGTATTTATCCCATGTTCTCGCAGGGGGGTAACTCGTGGACGCGGACTGTTGTCCGGGATGTCACGGAGAATGGAGGACAAATCGATTGGGGAGCGACCAGTGTCGATCAACTTCCCGGCGTTTCGTTTCCACTGACTCCGAATGATGTTGATCCGATTGATGTGGCCAATTTTGTTTCCAAGACAAGAGAGTGGACACCAAGCAGGATAGAAGGTCTCGCATCAACGTTTTCGAGAAGCCGTGCTTCGAGGCACCTCCTGGTCTTTAAGGTTGACGGTCACATTGACGATCGCGACTCCGTAATCGTTTCATACGTACCATATGTCTTTATCACCGACGATAGCACCGTAGTTAGTCCTTCGATTCGTTAATGCGTGCTAATCCTTTCCATAGTCTCTTTACCGATTCCATTCCCGACACGGCGGGAGGTCGAGTATTCTTCAAGCTATTCGAACTCTTCCTCGTAGGTTTTACGATTCAGCTTTCCTGGGAATGGGCCATATATACGCTTCGTCTGAGGGAGGTCGTCCTGCCATTAGGTATTGCGAACTACATCGACGTGTCGTTTATGTTTGGCAACTCGCTTCCGCTCGTAACGGCAGCAGCTATTTCTATCGTGTTCATCGCCGGTTTCTTCCGGATAAACCGATGGTCATACCTTGTCGGTATGCTCCTCTTTCACGTGTTGTTCGCCGTCAGGTTTTCACAGGGCGAAATACCTCATAGTGCAAATTTGTTCGGCATGTCCGTTCTTGGACTGGCAATCGCAATGCCCTTCTTCGATGAAGCCATCGGCCGGCAACGCTTTACTCTTGGCTTCACCTACTTCTATCTGGGACTAGCATATACACTCGCAGGAATCTGCAAGTTGATTGGGACGGGAGCAGGCTGGTCAGACGGAAGGCACCTGTGGATGTGGATCAATGAGAAAGCAGTCGACCACTTTTCAAAATTCGGAATATTTGAGTTGAACTGGCTGCAACGACTTTCACTTGACTCACATGTCGTCGCCACACTTGTCTTGACCGTTGGTCTGGTTACCGAAATCTGTGCAGTGCTTGTTTGGTGGCGTAGCTTTCGAAAGCCTGTCCTTATTGCAATCCTGTTAATGCACTTCGGCATCTGGATTTCGATGAACATCATGTTCAAGTTGTCCGTCTACGAACTCTTACTGCTACTCCTTCCATTGCCCGCTATCTTCGACAACTATGTCAAAGCAGATTCACCGCTCGGGGCGACTATAGCAAGGTTCGCACAGCGATTCGCCTGAAACCGTTACAGACCAGCTTTCCGGGAGTCCTGGAGATACAGATCAAACGCTTCTCTCGCCTCGGTCGTGAGGTTGAAGCGTGAGTGTTGAAATAGATCTCTTTTGATGTGCTTATGGTAGACGTAGGAGAGAAGATCTCTCGGTGTGTTTCGCATCCGTCTCAGGAAGTGATCCTGCTCCCAGAGGTTGTCTCCGTGGGAGTATCGGACGTACAAATACGCATCGTCCGCAGGCAGCATACAGTAATTTCTTTCTCTCCAGGAATTGATGTAAGCAGTATCGCTTGTCCGGCGCAGTTCCGGATACCGGATTTCAGCGTCGCGGCGATGAATTACTGTAGGGGGCACACCATTTGGCAGCAGTCCCACAAATGGGTGCTCGAAGAAATCATCTGAATGGACGTGAACCAATGTACCTGCCAGCGTGCATGCATCGTAGCCGTCCTCAAGAAGAGGGCGCATCTGCCGGGCAATTCGCTCCGGGTGATACCAATCATCATCATCCCAATGTGGTACGATATATTCACCAGTAGCTAACGCCAGGGAAACGTTCCTTAGCTCACCAATTACAGTCTCCGACGACCATGGCAGTTTTTTGTAGATGAGACGATCGGCGGGAATATCCGAGAGAAGGTTTTCGACACTTTGTTTTCCGTTATCGAGGACAACCAGTTCCAGATTGGGATATGTCTGGTTTAGAAAACATAGAATGGCGCGGTTGCATAGCTCCGGCCTATCAGCTGTAACCATCAGGCAGCTGACCCTGGGAAATTCTGTTTTTGACGCCAGGTCGGCGTTAATATCTTTGTCAGTCACAGAAACTATTGCAACGGTAATGATTGTGACGGCGTGAAACTACAGTAAAATGCGCTGTGTTTCTAGGGATCGGAGTATATACGGCAAAGATGAGTCGGCAAATAATAAGAAGAAATCTAGAAGTGAGCCGATCGAGCCATGCCGACAGTCACTTACAGGAACAACAATTGCCCGCTGAACACTTAAGCCTGAGTCCACACTAAAAGGCCTGACAACACCTTCAAATCAAAACTTCTATCGGAGAACAGATGCATCAGTGTCCAACCAAAACGACACCGGCAACAGAATGAATCGACTGTTCATCAGCATCGCTCCCGTAGTCCGGTGGGCCGTCAGTAAATCGTGGGCAACAATTTTTGCCGCTCTATTACTTGCTGGCACCGGAGCCTGGCTGGCATCAAACCTGAGGATTGATACAGATTTCTCCAAGCTGATACCGGCAGATTATGAGAGTGTCAAGGCACTTGAAAAACTGAGAGACACCGTCGGCAGTGAAAGTGAATCAGCTGTGGCTATAGTCTCCAGCTCCTTCGAGGCCAACCGCACATTTGCCGAAGATCTCATCCCCCGCGTGCTGGAATTACAAGACGCCGAGGGGCAACCTCTGGTGACACGTGTAGAATATCGCCGTGATACGGAGTTTCTAGAAAATAATGCTCTTTATTTTGCAACGCCTGAAGAATTGCAGCGGGTCAATACCCGGCTATCGGAGCGTATCGAGGACGCAAAACTTGAGGCGAATCCATTTTACTTCGATTTGGATGACGAAGAAGAAGATGATACTACATCGGAAGAAGAGAGTCTCGACGAGGTATATCAACGGATAGTCGGTAAGGAGTATCCGGTATCTGATGACAGCACAACGCTGGTCGTCCAGTTCTATCCGGCGGGCTCACAAACAAACATCGGTTTTATTGAAGATCTATATGCAAAACTGGACTCTACAATAGCGTCGTTGCAGCCCGCATCCTATGATGCGTCCATGGAGGTGGTCGTTGCCGGCCGCCTTCTCCGTCAACTCGTTGAAGTCGACGCAATCCGCAACGATATTCTGGGATCGTTCGGGGTCGGCATGCTCTGTGTGCTGCTGCTGGTTACGTCTTACTTTGCCTACAAATCGTATACAGCACAAGTTGGACATCGACTCGTAATCTCCGCGCTACTGAGCGTTGTTCTGCGGATACCAGTGATGGCACTTATTATCGGGCTCCCGCTAGTGATGAGTTTGTGCTGGACGTTTGGCACTGCCTATCTGGTAATTGGATCATTAAATCTGATGACAGCGACGCTTGGGCTGGTGCTATTCGGCCTGGGTATCGACTACGGAATTCATTTTTATGCGAGATATTCCGAAGAACGTGCACTTGGAAAATCTCAAATAGATGCCGTAGAAACCACGTTTGTCAGTACCGGTCAGGCAATAACTGTGGGAGCACTGACCACAGCCGCGGCCCTGTATGCATTGATGATTGCAGACTTCAAGGGCTTCAGTGAATTCGGCTTCATCGCCGGGACCGGGATCCTGTTCGCTGTTGTAGCGATGCTCCTTGTAATGCCGGCATTGATATCCGTATTCGAGCGACTGAAACTCCTGAACATGGAAGCTTCGCTGGCGGTCTCGGAACGTCCGGCGTTAACACGATTCCGTGGTTCGAAAGCGATACTGGCTGGTAGCGTGTTGTTAGTTGTTGCGGCTTTTGCCTTCTTTCCGCCACAATTTGAATATCAGTTTGGTGAACTGGAACCGGAGTATGCCGAGTACAACGCCAAACGAGATATCATTCGACGTGTTTACAATGGGGGATCAAAACGGAATCCTGCATACGTTGTGCTGGACTCTTCAGAGGAAGCCGAACAAGTAGTTGCCGCTCTCTACCAAAAGATGCAATCTGATACGCTGAGCCCAACTATTGCATCTGTTGAGAACCTCCAGGAAAGATTCCCCCTTCAGGAGGTGGCACAAGAAAGAAGACTCGAAGCCATCGCGGAGATTCGAGGACGACTTGAGGATCCAATATTGCAAGCCGAAGGGTCGGCCGACCTCGACAGACTATCTCGTGCAGCATCCACTACTGAGGCAATTGGTCTCGAACAAATACCGTCCTTCCTGCGCGACCAATTCACTGCCAAAGATGGCTCGATCGGCAACTTTGTAATTATCTATCCTTCGGTCGGGCTTTCAGATGGACGAATGTCGATAGCATTCTCAGAGGATGTCGGTTCGATCGAAACGGAAGATGGCAGGATTTATCATGCAGGCTCGACGTCACTGGTTGCAGCTGACATGCTGAAATTAATGAGATCGGAAGCTCCGTGGATGGTGCTGATTACATTCCTGGTTGTCATCGTACTCATGTGGATCAACTTCGGATCTCTGAGATGGGGACTCCTTGCGCTGGCACCATTGATCGTCGGTGTCCTCTGGATGATTCTGTTTATGGAGATATTCGATCTCAAATTCAATTTCTACAACCTGATAGTGCTTCCTGCCATCCTTGGAATAGGCAACGACGCGGGAGTCCACCTCGTGCATCGATATCGTGAAGAGGGGCCGGGTTCAATTAAGAAAGTTCTGCGATCTACAGGTGAACACATCACCATGGGTTCGCTGACAACTATGATTGGTTTCGCAGGCCCGCTGCTAAGTTTTCATCCGGGACTTAATACAATCGGATCGCTGGCCGTCGTCGGCATTGCAACGACGTTGGTGGCTACACTTGTGTTTCTTCCAGCTCTTATTCAGACACTCGAAACGGCAGGGAAAATGCCGGGCACCAGGGTTCACTAACTCCCGGTATAGCGCGCCACTAGCGTGGCGATGGCTTTGACATAGGTGTCCGCAACGTTGGACCACCTGAAGCGCCGAAGTACAGACTCCCTCGACGATGCAGACAGTTTATCCAATTCGTCCGGGTGTTCTAGCAACCGGTTTATTGTCCGAATGAAACCATCGCTGTCTTCACTTTCGATCAAGATCCCATTTTTTTCGGGCTCTATAACATCTGCGATGCCCTCTAAATTGGCTGCCACAACGGGCAGGCTGGACAAGCCCGCCTCGAGCATGACAACGCCAAAGCCTTCGATGTCTCCCGGGACAGGCACGTTTGGCATTACGTAAATGTCTGAACCCGCATAAATGGCCTGCAAATCACTTTCGGAGACACGACCGAGGACGTGAACGCGGCCCTCAATGGAGGGCTCGTTTGATGCTGCGGCGATTTCAGCTGCCATCGGACCATCTCCTGCCAGTACATAACGGGCACGGGGGTCAAGGGATGGCAGCACGTTCAAGATGAACCAATCGAAGCCTTTCCGCTGGACCTGTCGACCCACAGAACAGATTATTTTATATCCATCCAGCGATTCCACTTCCATAAGTTCTGCCAAACGAACGCGAGCGGCCGGCCGGTCGATTTCTGTGGCAAATCTCTCTCTTGCAATCCCGTTCGGTACGACAGTGACCTTGCCCGATTCGAGTCCCCGATCGGTGCACGCTTCTGCTGTTGCACTGCTGACCGGAAACACCATGTCAACACATTTGAAAACCTTTTTGACGAGCCACTGATACGGCAAGAACGAAGTAGTGACATCCAGTCCGTGTACTATGACACACAAGGGAATCTTCGAGCGTCGATAACGTTTGCGCAGTGGAATGGAAAGCATCGCTGTAACCATCGACGAAAAGAGAACTGCATCCACCTCATTATTTTTGACAGCCTGCGTCAACCGGCGATAGGTCTTCCAAAGGAAAGCCGGCACTCGGCGGTGAGTCGAAGCCCAACTCGTGCGTAAGACGATTGGCCGGGTCTCGACCAGGGGATTTTCTTCCAGTGCGGAACACAGGTCCAAGGCAACACGCTGCATTCCACCAATGTTGGTATGGGGGAGGCCTTCGGGTGGGAACGAGTGAGAAACGAACAGGATGTTCAAGAGATCGATATCACTAGTGCATCTCTACCAGGGGATCCGTGGAAGCTGCGCTACGCTCACCAACCGGAAGGGGACTATCGTCCGCGGGTGCAGCCAGATCTGCAAGAAGCTGCCGGTAATACCGCGGTATCTTACTCAATACTGCATCCCAGTCGTATTTTAATGCCTTCTTACGGGACGCAACACTCATGCTATGTCGGAGATCGGAATCGGTGATAAGCCTCTGAAGGTAGTCCGCAAAAACAGAGACGTTTTTCGGTTCGGCGAGGAATCCCGTTTCACCATGCTGGACGAGCGTACTGCTGCCCGTGGCATCGGCGCAAACGGCAGGTAGGCCTGAGGCCATTGCTTCCAGGGTTACGTTGCCAAACGTCTCAGTCTCACTAGGGAAGAGGAAGACATCGGACGACGCATAGGCTGTTGCCAATTCGTCTCCTTCGAGGTGTCCCGCAAAGACGGTATCGGGTAGTCTGGTCATGAGGTCAGCACGAGTCGGGCCATCTCCAACAATAATGCTTTTGGGATTAAGCCGACGTGCGCGTAATTGCCCAATGGATTCTGCAAAGACATCCAGCCCTTTCTCCCAGACGAGTCGGCCGACGAAAGCAATGACTACATCGCCGGGCGCAAAGCCCATCGACGCTCGCCAGTTTTCGCTCCTTTTTTCCGGACTGAATCTATTCGTTTCGACGCCCCGTGGCCAGTCGAGCAGTCCATCTGTAATGCCGTGAGAACGTAGTACTGACGCCATCGATTCACTTGGCACATAGATCTGCTCACAGTTACCATAGAACCACTGCAGATACTTCCAGAGAGCCCCCTCAATGAATCCGAGTTTATAATACTTTAGGTATGAACTGAAATGGGTGTGATACGACGCGACGACGGGTATAGAATGTTTGCGGGCATATTGCAGCGCGGACCGTCCGAGGAAGTCAGGTGTGGCAATATGAATGATGTCCGGGTCGAACGCTTCCAGCTTTGATCTGGATGCCGGGGTCAGTCCAATGGCAACGCGGTAGTCCGGCCGCCCTGGAGCCGACGCCGAAGGAATCTCTACAAGTGTTCCGGCGTGATCAAGCACTGGATCTGAGATAGACGGAGCAAAAACGACGACCTCGACACCGTTATTTCCAAGGTAATCGACGAGGCGATTCAGAGTTAGTGAGACACCGTCGGCAATATGATTGTAGGCACCCGTAAATAGAGCGACGCGGATGCCTTCATATTTTCCCGGGCTTCTCATATTTGTCAGTTTAACAGGTTCTGGCGAACATTATGTCACACAATTGAAGCTACGTTGTCCTGCAATCAATTCAGTTACAACGAATTGGACCAGAAAACACCTTCAAAGGTTCTCTGATAGAAAATAGCACATATTATCCTTAGCAATGTGGGCAAATGGCGTATTGCTATGGTAGTACTTCCCTCAGGAACCTGCCGGTATGACTACCCTCGATAGATGCGATTGTCTCGGGTGGCCCTTCACCTACCAGAAACCCTCCTCGTCGGCCGCCTTCAGGACCCATATCAATAATCCAGTCGGCACTTTTTATAACATCAATATTGTGTTCGATAATGATGACGGAATGGCCGTTTTCCACAAGTTGCTGGAATGACGCCAGAAGCTTCTTAATGTCGTCGAAGTGGAGACCCGTAGTTGGTTCATCAAAAATATAGAGCGTATGCTGTCGGACGGTTTTCGCGAGGTTAGCAGCGAGTTTAACTCGCTGTGCTTCTCCTCCCGAGAGTGTATTTGACGGCTGCCCTAGTTTCAGGTAGCCCATTCCTATTTCTTTCAGAACCGAAAGCTTGTTGTGGATCGAGCGTGAGTCCTCGAAAAACTCTACAGCTTCGTCTACGGTCATGTTCAGGACATCGTCGATGTTCTTTCCATTGTACCGAACATCAAGAGCTTCCTTCTTAAACCGTTTTCCTTTACAATCCTCGCATTCCAGATAGAGGTCAGCCAGGAACTGCATCTCAATTTTTACAACGCCTTCTCCCTGACATGTCTCACATCTTCCCCCCGGTACGTTGAATGAGAAATAGCCGGGACGATAGCCGCGAACCTTGGCTTGATACGTAGTGGCGAAAAGGTCCCTGATATTAGAGTATGCCTTTATGTAGCTGATCGGGTTTGATCGCGGTGTCTTCCCAATTGGAGATTGGTCGACAAGTTCGACCTGATCGACGCGACGATGTCCTCGAATGGCACTGTGCGCTCCTACAGAAGATGTGTCGTCATGCAGACCCTTTATCCGTCGAAGTCCTCGATACAACGTCGTATTCACAAGCGTCGATTTGCCGGAGCCGCTGACGCCAGTAACGCATACGATCGAATTCAGCGGGAACGAAACCGTCAGCCGCTTCAGATTGTGTTCTCGAGCATTATCGACGGTAATGACCTCTTCCGGGTCGATTGGTCTGCGCACCGCCGGAACCTCGATTTCTTTCCGGCCGCTCAAATACGCGCCCGTGAGGGAGTCTTTGTCAATAACAATTTCTTCCGGTGTTCCACTGAACACAATATGTCCACCGCGTATTCCGGCACCCGGACCCATATCTACAACGTGATCCGCTCGTTTGATTGTATCGGAATCGTGCTCAACTACAAGTACCGTGTTACCGATATCGCGAAGGTTTTCAAGAATTGAAATCAGGCGTTCTGAATCACGAGGGTGTAGCCCGATGGAAGGTTCATCCAAGACGTAGAGCGATCCGACGAGTGATGACCCAAGGGACGTTGCCAGGTTTATCCGTTGGCTTTCTCCACCGGATAAAGTGTGGGCAAGTCTGTCAAGAGTTAGATAGTCGAGTCCGACTTCAACCAGATACTTCAAGCGCTTTCGTATTTCCTCGAGTACTCTTCCGGCGACGACTTCGTCGTGTTCGCTGAGCGATAGCTGTTCGAAGAACTCGGCTGCATCTCCGACCGTGAACTCACAGACGGTCCCAATATTTTCTCCACCCACCCGCACGTAAAGCGCGTCAGGCCTCAGGCGTGCACCACCGCAGGAGGGACATTTGGTGTACCCTCGATATCGGGCGACAAAAATCCGATAGTGCATTTTGTAGGATCTGCTTTCGAGGTACTTGAAGAAACCGGAAATGCCGATGTAGCCATCTTTTCCTTCCCAGACCGTATCCAGTTCTTTCTGACTGAGCGCGGACCATGGAGCGTCTATGTCAATTTTTTCTTCAGCAGCAACGCGGATCAGTTCTCTGAAATGCTTGCTCCATTGCTCGGATCGGAAGGGCGCGATGGCACCAGCACGAATGCTCATGTCTGGATCCGGAATGATCAAATTCGGATCGAGGCCGGGAACGCTCCCAAAACCTTCGCACACCTGGCAGGCACCCAGGGGACTATTAAAGGAGAAGAGATTGGGTGTTGGCTCCAGAAATCTTATACCGTCGCGCTCAAAGAATTGAGAGAACTCGTGGGTAGGGCCGTCTTTTTCGACAATGACGCATCGACCCTGCCCTTCCTGGAATGCCTGTTCGACAGAATCAGCAAGTCTGGACTGGGCATTTTCGTCGCCTTTCTTATTGACCAGCCGATCCACAAGAACAAGGGTACGGCTCCGCGCCGCTCGAACTGATTCCGGTTCTGATTCGTTCAGATCGATGACGATTTCCGATTTGCCCTTCGCAGCCTGCTTTTCGGTAGGCATCACGAGGATTCGGAAAAAGCCCCGACCCTTTAATGCCCGGAGCTGATCAACTACTGGGCGTTTCTTTTCTTCGGCGAGTGGAAAGCAAAGGAAGAAACGAGATCCGTCTTCGAGCGTGTCCTCAACCTGGCGCGCCACGGATCGCGGCGAGTCTTTTGTTACGGCCGCTCCGCTGACGGGGGAATAGGTAACGCCGATTCGTGCAAATAGAAGGCGGAGATGATCAAAGATCTCGGTCTGAGTCGCAACGGTAGATCGCGGATTTCGAGAAACGGTCTTTTGTTCAATTGCAATCGCGGGAGCCAACCCGGAGATGAAGTCCACGTCGGGCTTATCCATTCGCTCCAGGAACTGTCTCGCATAGGCGCTGAGGCTCTCGACATAGCGGCGTTGACCTTCGGCATAAATCGTATCGAAGGCGAGGGAGGATTTACCGGAGCCGGAAGGACCAGTGAAAACAACGAGCGAATTGCGTGGCAACTCCACATCTACATTTTGTAGATTGTTCTGTCGAGCGCCTCGAATGACAATTTTCCCCGGTTCCCTGAAGTCGTCTGTTTCAACGGATTGCTCTTCGATCGTATCGGTATCCATAGTGTGGGGAAAGGATGATGGCGCACGTTGCGGTTAGCTGGACCAGTTCCTACGCTGTTGTTTAAATCTGGTGCCATAGAAAACCAAGTTTTCCACTACTCCAATTTTGTCTACCTATGCTGATGTACTTCCTCTCGATTTGCGGGTCCGCCACCATTCTTCTAGTGTTGCTCCTGAGTAGCACGGATACGCTTGCCCAGTCCTCGAATGTGACGCCGCCGGCAACCGATAGTCGCATTTATGATATTGTTTCGAGCGTGGATGCTTCGCGTATCGAAGCCGACATTCGGACTCTGGCGGGATTTGGGACGCGAAATACCTTATCGGACACCGTATCGACTACACGGGGCATTGGTGCTGCTCGGCGTTGGATTAAGAACGAGTTCGACGAGATTTCCAGAGCATGCGGTGGTTGCCTCGAGGTGTTTTATCACCGAACACTGCTTAGTGCCGATCAGTCGAGCAGAATTTCTGAAGATGTATGGATCGTTAATGTTGTTGCGATTAAGCGAGGTAGCGAGCACCCCGACCGGTTTGTAATGATGTCAGGCGATATCGATTCGCGGGCGTCAAACGGATTTGATGGAGAGACGGATGCACCCGGTGCCAACGATAATGCCTCGGGCATGGCCGGGACGATCGAGGCTGCGAGGATGCTTTCTGCGTACGATTTCAGCTCATCGATAATATTCGCTGGGCTTTCAGGTGAGGAGCAAGGGTTGTATGGCGGGCGGTTTCTTGCAGAACATGCGATTGAGAAGGGATGGGACATAGCGGCCGTTCTGAACAACGATATGATCGGAAATATTGAGGGTGTCGACGGAGTCATCGAGAACAACACTTTTCGAATTTTCTCCGAAGCGACACCGGCGACGGACACGGAAGATGATTACCGAAGGCGCAGGTTTTATGGCGGAGAAGTCGACGGCCCGTCCCGGCAACTCGCGCGATATGTCGCCACGATCGCCGATTTATATATCCCAAACCTGGATCCCATTCTGATCTACCGGCTTGACAGATTCGGCCGAGGTGGTCACCACCGACCGTTTAACGACTCCGGATTTGCCGGTGTCCGAATCATGGAGACCCATGAAAACTATACGCGGCAGCATCAGGATATTAGGGTAGAAGATGGAATTGCTTATGGAGACGTTGTCGAAGGAGTAAACTTCGATTATGCATCCAAACTGACGGCGGTCAATGCCGCATCGCTTGCAAGTCTTGCCTGGGGGCCACCGGGTCCAAAGGATGTAAAAATTGGCGGCGCTGTTCGCCCGGCCGCTGTCCTCGAATGGGAGGCAGTTGAACACCGTAACCTGGCAGGTTACAAAGTGTACTGGAGAGAGACCACCGCTCCCCGATGGACGCACTCAAAATTTATAGGCGATGTCACCGAACATACATTCCATGGGCTGGTGATTGACAACTATCTGTTTGGTGTTTCCGCAGTTGACATGTCCGGCAATGAGAGCCCGGTATCATATCCAACCAGTGTGATCCGACGGTAGGACAGAATGAGCGACATTGAAGGGGGATCTTTCAGTGCAATCTTGTTTCGGTACCCGGGAAAGGGTGGGTGGACGTTTGCGCCGGTTCCCGACGAGTGTGCTCCCGCGGAACCCGGGCCCT
>CBDUKH010000075.1:0-18873 GCA_965367755.1 uncultured Rhodothermales bacterium | reverse complement strand
TCACCATCGATGATGGCATCCATCGTCGTTCCGGCACCAAACCCGAACCAGATGTTATTAACGAACGCCAGGTCACCAGCTTCAAGACGTCCGCGACTGTCTCCATCATCCCCGTCGATATCTTCAATGTTGAGTGCGACCCCGGCAAAGTCCGTAAAGATTGAGTTGAAATACATTCCGGCTGCATTGTCACGGATTGCGAATGCTCGGTCATTGTTATCACCACCTGGTACCACAGCTCCATTTCCTGATCCGATGTATGTGGCATTTGAAATCACGGGTGTCGAGAATGGAACTGCTGTATCTCCACCACTGTCGCCGCCATCATGTTCTCCCGCTCGACCGGCCGTGTCATCGTCCTGAATGACAAACCAGAACTGACCTTTTCCTCTAAATCCTTGATCATAATCCATTCCGTCGTCACCACAGAAAGCGCCAACCAAATACCTGGTGTTGACGGTGCCTCCGAAAAACTCAAAGCAATCGTCAAAATTGGCGTAGACCTCAACGAATTCAATCGTCGTACCGCTACCAATCGAACCAAGAGTCAGTCCATTAATTTCGTCTCCTTCCACCCCGCTTATGGAGAATCCACCGTGACGGATCGAAACGTATCGCAGTGTTCCAGAATCATCAGTATCATCTGTTCCGCCGTAAGACGCATCTTCGTCTTCGACTGGTATTCCTTCGATTTGAGTGTCCGCATTGGGTTCGTTGTTAGTGGCGTTTCCCAGGAGAATAACACCTCCCCATAGACCTCGGTCTCTTTGATCAAGATCGTCGGAGTCATTAACATCATCCTCCTCACTCGTAAAAATAATTGGCAACGTCGGCGTTCCGACGGCTTCGATTTTTGCACCTCTTCGGACGATTAACGCAGAAGCATCGTCTCCGGTCGTGATGTTAGAAGCAAGCACTCCTTTAACGACTGTCCCCGGCTCAATGGTCAACGTTGCTCCTTCATTAACGAAGATCAAACCGTCCAGAAAATATTCGTTATCTGCTGTCCAAGTGGTGCTCGTAGAAATATCTTCTGTAACGTTAACTGATTGGCCGAAAACGGGACTAGCCGTCAACAGGGCGAATACTAACGCAACCACTAATTGTTGTAACCTCATCTGCATCTGTTCAGGTACCTCGATTTGAATAGTTGTCTTAAGTTTGATAGCAATTAAAAAAGGGAAACTACCTTGGTAGCTCCCCTCTTTTGTAATGTCAGTGTTATGGAATGATGTGTTAACTATTTCATAACGCTATGGTGTATAGCTCACACCAATTCCGAAACTTCTTCCACGCGTGTACTCTTGATACACAAACTCTTCACCCTCAAAATCGTGTGACAATTTGTAGGAGGAGTCGAGCAGATTTTTGGCGGAGATTTTTGCTGCCCACGGGCCAGGCAGCTGCTGACTTATAGTCAGGTCCAGTTGCGGGCTTGGTTGTTCATAGACATCTGGCGTCCCACCTAACGACACATTAGAAAGTCGTCGACCGAATAGATTGTAGTACAGTCCGATTGTTGTACCTGAATTGTAGTTATCGTACGATAGATCAGCATTTACAATGTAGGGAGACTGGCCCTGGAGCTCACGCCTGGCGCTTGCTGTTGAATCAATTTTTTGCCTGGCGACTAACTCGGTCTCTGCTATAGCGACTTTTGAAGTTATGAGTGAAAGGTTTACACCAGTTGAAAGATTATTCGCAAGTCGGCCGACAAACGCAAGGCTCTTCCTGAGTTCCAACTCAATGCCCGCGACACTGGCTTCGTCAACATTTTGATACTGAAGCTGTCCGTTGGTACCGCCTATGATGACCTCTTCGATCGGGTTTGTCATATCCTTGTAGAAGAGGCTTATCGCAAGAATCTCGCTCGGGCCAACAAACCACTCCCATCGGAGATCATAATTTGAAATGCGCGTTCGATCGAGCTCCGGATTTCCAATCCTGAAATCTCCGATGCTGAAGTCAAAACTCGCAAACGGGGATATTTCGCGGAAGGTAGGCCTCGCGAGCGTATTGGAGTAGGCAGCGCGAAGGTTCATGTTGTCCGATAGATTGTATACGATATTGAGAGATGGTAGAATGTCCAGCACGGAGATTGATCCTCTATCAAGTGAACTATCACGACTGATGATTTCGATTTCAGTTGTCTCGAGTCGAGCTCCGGTGATAACCTTAAATTCTGAGGTAACTGGCAGCTCAAGCATCGCATATCCTGCGACAATACTCCGATCTCCCGAATAGTTGTTTCTGTCTTTCGACTCATCTTTCACTACGTGTCCAAACAGATACTGACCACGTGTTGAGTCGTATCCGACAACACCCATGTTCGACGCTTCGAAAAATGAATCGCTATCGCCGTCAAATTTAATTGATGTTGCCGGCGAGATAGTAAATACTCGTTCTGAAAAATCGCGATCTGCGTACTGCATTGCAGCACCCAACTTCAACTTTGCCGCTGATGTACTCCAGTTCTTGAATGGTATGGATAGGTCGACCTTCGAATCGACCGAATTCTCGTTCAAGTTTCTGAAATATCTGGAGGGATCACTGAAACCAGAGCTAGTAACGGAGTTAATCCTTGCAGTGCCTACCGTTCTTTCGTTGCTAACAAACAGTCTTCGATCGGGCTCCTCCTGTTGTGTCTCGGCGACATTGACAGTCCATTCGAGAATCGAGCGTGCCAGGCTATTAAAATGATGCTTTCCTCTTAGTTGGCCAGACATCATTTGTCGCTCCGTATACGTCAGATAGCGGTTAGTGCGAACAGCGGTTGTGTCGATGAGGTTTTCTTTCGGCCAAATCCCCTGCTGTATTCGGGCCGTAGCGTCAGCACTCCTCGAGTATGTCGTGTTGATTCCCAGCTCATGATTCGGTCGGAATTTATAAGTGACGTTTGCCAGGCCGCCCAGGGATGTTTCCCGTGTACTCTTGGCGTCATTCAAAAACATGTCGGTTACGAGGGACTTTCCGGAGAAAGAATATCGTCCGGTAGTACCATCATCGTAAAACGACGACGAGTTGGAGTATGTTAATCCTACAATGAAACCGATGGGGCGTTTGATCAGGCTCTTCTGATTGCCAATTGACAAACTATAGTTCGAGTTGACAGGAGCATTGCCGGATGTTGGTGCCATGACATTGTTGAATGATTTGCTGAAGGCATCCAGCTGCGCCGCCAGTTCCGGATTCGCACGGGCGCCCTGAACTGTTGGTATCTCAATCGTACCCGGCGCAAGCAATTCGGGAACCGATCTTGTACCGTCGTCCGTTGCTAACCAATCGGTCTTACCGCCCTTGTACGAAAGGAAATCAGAAGTAAAGTGTGTCTGTGTATTTACTGATGATGAAGCCGATATTTTTACGTTCAGTTCGTCCGGGAAAGTTTTCGTACCGATATCGACGAGTCCGCCACTAAAGTTACCCGGCTTGTCTGGCGTGAATGTTTTCATCGTGACGATGTTGTCAAGTAGATTGGACGGAAACATATCAAATTGTACGGCTTTCTTGTCGGGGTCGGCAGTTGGAAGTTCAACTCCGTTCAAATGAGTGCTTGAATACCTTGCACCTAATCCCCGAACAAATACATACTTTCCTCCAACGACTGACGCGCCCGTCACTTTTGCCATGGCATCAGCTGCGTCAGAGCTACCAGATCTGCTGATCGATTCTGCACTGATAGCGTCACTTACGGCAATCGATTTTTGTCGAACTCGCAAGAGTGTTGCATCGTTGTTGCGAACGGCGCGAGCTTCTACAACGACTTCTTCAAGTGTAAGTGCATCTGCGATTAAAGCCACATCGTATCTTACAATTTCTCCGTCACCGACCTGAATGTTGGTAATAGTCGTGCTATTGAACCCGATGTATGAAATGGTCAAATTGTACGAGCCGATAGCCACTTTGGAGATGGTGTACCTCCCGTCAATATCAGTCTGAGAGCCGATCGTAGTGCCCTCGAGAAAGACATTCGCGCCGATTAAGGTTTCCCCGGAATCGCCGTCAACGACCACCCCGAGGATTGTACCTGTTTGGCTGAATGCCGGAACGCTGAATAAAATGAGCAAGAGACCGTAAAGAGATAATTTTGCTACAGCGATCTGGGATTGTTTCTGCATCGACTTGAAAACCCTTATGATGAATTGCCTGTTGAACTCGCAGAGACGTTCAGTGCACCGCGTCCATTGTCGAGCAGTATTTTACGGTTCAGGCGTTTTGTGACCGTTACGATAGTGTTACGGTAGCGTTAACGATCTCGCTGTCATAAAGAAATGACGAAGCGAATCAATGAAAGTCTCTCATCGTTATACGAAGCGAAAGAAGACAAAGGAGATAAAGATTTGAATAGAGGTCTGTACTGCAACCGAACCCTTAACCTGAGAGCGATCAAAGCAATCGGGTACGATATGGACTACACGCTGATCCACTATCATGTCAAGGCATGGGAAGAGCGAGCTTATAGTTATATCAAACGTCGCCTGCATGCATCCGGCTGGCCAGTAGCCGATCTCCAGTTCCAGGATGATCTGGTCATGCGTGGGCTCATCATCGATACAGAACTCGGTAATGTTGTCAAGGCCGATCGATTCGGATATGTAAAGTATGCTTTTCACGGCACGCAACCCGTTGCCTACGAGCAGAAAAAAATTGACTACCGGAAGACTCTTGTAGATCTCAACGAACCTCGGTGGAAATTCCTGAACACACTCTTCTCGCTGTCCGAGGCGTGCATGTATATGCAGTTAGTCGACTTACTGGATGGTGACCTTGTCTCGGGGGTAATGGGTTATGGCGACCTCTACAATACGGTCCGCCAGACGCTTGATGAGGCTCACATGGAGGGGGCGCTGAAAAAGGAAATTATCAACGACCCAGAATCATTTGTAGATCTCGACCCTGAAATTCCGCTGACACTGTTAGATCAGAAGCATGCCGGCAAGAAGATACTTCTCATTACCAATTCGGAATGGTCGTACGCAGCCCCGATGCTGGCTTATGCGTTTGATAAATATCTTCCAGGAGATATGACCTGGAGAGATCTGTTTGACATTTCAATTGTCGGAGCCAGGAAACCAGATTTCTTCTCACTCCGTATGCCCGCCTTCGAGGTTGTCGATGAAACTGGATTGCTTCGAGAACACTCCGGACCTTTGGTACAGGACAAAGTTTACGTCGGAGGAAACGCCAAGTTAGTTGAAGAAAGCCTCGGGATTGTCGGTGAAGACATCCTGTACGTGGGCGATCACATATTCGCCGACGTCAACGTCTCCAAGTCCATTCAACGCTGGCGAACGGCGCTCATCATCCGTGAGCTTGAAGACGACATTGTTGCTGCCACACAGTTTGAAGAACAGGAGACAGAACTCGGAGCGTTAATGGTCGAGAAAGAGAAACTTGAGGCAGAGTATTCTCGCCTTCGCCTGCTTGCCCAGCGACAAAAAAATAATTACACGAAGACAACGGAAGACGCGCCGTCCCTCGAAGAGCTCGAGAAAGAGATGTCAGTGCGGCGTAAAGATCTTGTTGCCCTCGATGAAACGATTGCTCCATTAGCCATTGAGTCCAGCAGACTCAATAATGCAAACTGGGGCTCACTTATGCGAACCGGAAAGGACAAGAGTCACCTTGCACGCCAGGTGGAACGGTATGCCGACATTTACATGTCCCGCGTTTCAGACTTCCTGTATCATACCCCGTTCGTCTATCTAAGATCGCATCGTGGCAGTCTGCCGCATGATGTGGCTGCGCCAATACATCATGTGCACGAGCGCCTTAGCGATTGACCCTCTCAAGTCCGGCCGTCTTTAAACCTCTTCGACTACAGGATTGGTCAGTCGTCCGATTCCCTCTATGTCAATTGTCACCTCATCGCCCGGCATCAACCAGCGCGGTGGTGTAGCGGACATGCCCACACCCTGCGGAGTACCGGTAAGGATGACCGTTCCAGGAAGTAACGTCGTACTCCCACTCAGGAACTCGACTATCGTTGGGACATCAAAAATCATGTCAGCGGTTGACGAATCCTGGACAACAACTCCATTTAGAATCGTTCTTATCCGGAGTTTGTTAGGGTCGGGAATCTCTTGTGTGGTCGCGATGCAAGGCCCGAGCGGGGCGAATGTGTCAAAATATTTCCCGCGACTCCATTGTCCACCGCCCAGTCGCAGCTGCCAGTCCCTGGCACTAACATCATTGGCACACGTGTATCCGAGTATGAACTCGCTGGCGTTATGGCGCGAGACGTTTTTACACCGTTTACCGATTACAATCGCCAGTTCGCACTCGTAGTCAACTTCATCACTTCGCAAGTGCCGGGGCAGCACGATTGGTTCGCCTGGATTCTGAACCGAGTTGATTCCCTTTGCAAAGAGAACGGGTCTTTCGGGAGCATCCATCCCGCTCTCAAGAGCATGCGCATGATAATTTAATCCGACGCCCAGTATCGCTACAGGTTCTAGTGGTGCCAAGAGTCTTGCGATTCGTACCTGCTTCTCTGTAACCGCGTACTCCGCAAGAATGTGACCCTCAATAAGTAGTGCCGAGCCATCACCCATAGACATGCCATAGCATATGGCATTCTCATCATTTAAAAATCGGACAATCGGCATCAGTCTATCTCCACACTCTTGATTTTTTCTGGATCTTTCTTAAGGCACGTAAACAGGATTTGCTAGTGCTTGACCGGCTAAAGCTCTGACCACTTCTTCAGCTGCCAGCGTTTGCAGTCGGGGAACACTTTGGAGACTATTCCACGCCGTGTGCGAAGTCAATATCACGCGATCGCAATCCCTCAATGGATGACCGTTTTCCAATGGCTCTATTTCGTAGACATCTATACCTGCACCCGAGAGCTTGCCACGTTGCAGCGCAGAAGCAAGGGCACGAGTGTCGATAAGCCCTCCTCTTGATGTATTTACAACTATTGCGTCATCCTTCATACGATCCAGGCTGGAGGCGCTGACGAAATGCTTTGTCTCCGGAGTCAGAGGAAGATGCAGCGACAATATATCGGCAATCCTAAAAAGATCATCTTTAGAAACTTTCTCAACCCCGTACTCGGCCATTAATTTGGAATCAACATATGGATCGAAGGCAACCAGTTTGAATCCGAAGGGACGCGCTCTCGTCATTACCTCTCTTGCAATTCGGCCGAAGCCAGCTGTGGCAAAAACCATTGAAGAAAGACTTCGGATCGGGTTCGGTGGGACTATACTCCACTTTCCCGTCAATACCATTTTGTACGTCTCGTACAACTGACGCGATATCGACAGTGCCATGGCAATGGAGTGGTCGGCAACTTCGTCAATACAATAGTCAGGAACGTTACAAACAGGAATATTGCGTAGTCCTGCAGCTGCGATGTCTACGTTGTCTACACCAATGCCATACCGAACAATGATCCGACAGCGAGCAAGGTTCTCGATTACATGTGCGGTTATCGGCGCCCACTGAACGATCAAGGCGTCCGCCTCACAGACTTTCTCAAGAAGATCTGCCTCGGTCCGACACTGCTCAACCACAAGCACGTGACCTGCTCCTTCAATGATAGCTGTCTCTCTATCAACAGTGCTGAAACCGTGGTCGGTGATTATGACTT
The DNA here is from genome assembly GCA_965367755.1 of uncultured Rhodothermales bacterium. Classification (GTDB taxonomy): domain Bacteria; phylum Bacteroidota; class Rhodothermia; order Rhodothermales; family JABDKH01; genus JABDKO01. The sequence goes on along the minus strand of CBDUKH010000075.1, from coordinate 11,276 downwards.
TCATAAGACTATGGAATCAACACTGCTTTGATATCACGGCCGTTTGCTTCAATCATTCGGTTGAAGGCAGAGACGCCATCGGAAAGGTCAAATTTCTGGACGAAGGGTGTCGTTTTGATGACTCCCGATGCCAGTAGGGATACGGCCTGTGTTAGCTCTTTCATGGTTGCCGCATAGGATCCAAGAATCTGCTTTTCAGATAGGGTAATATCGTAACTGCTGAGAGAAGACGTATTTTCGTGGAGACCCACTATCACCACGCAGCCGCCCGGGCGAGCGGCATCGAGAGCCAGTCGATTCGTCGACGAGGATCCAACGGCATCCACTACGATATCGGCCCCTTCACCGTTCGTCTCCTCTTTCAACATTGCCAGGATATCCTCGCACGAAACATCGACACATTTATCGGCTCCACATTCGCGTGCAGCAATCAGCCGATCCTTATTTATTTCACCGACCCACACAGTACTCGAGCGTAGATTATGAAAAGCTTGAAGTACCATTAGGCCAATTGGTCCCGCTCCAAGAACAAGAATGTTTGAACCATCAATGTGTCGCGTCAAGTTATTGACATGTATTCCATTCGCAAGTGGTTCAGCAAGACAGGCAACTTCAGGCTGCAATCCTTCTGGCCATGGCACCAGGCACTGACTCGGTACGGCAACTTCTTCTGCAAACGCGCCTGCACGATGCATACCAAAAATCTGTCTTGACGCGCAAAGGTGTGAATCTCCTCTTCTACAGCGAACGCAGTCACGGCATGCGACTACCGAATTGCTCACGACTCGATCTCCAAGAGACCACTCCGTTACATCGGACCCGACATCGGTAATCGTACCACAAAATTCATGTCCCATCACTAGAGGTGGCTCTCGTCGAGGGCTTCGATTCTTGAAGGTCTCCAATTCACTTCCACAAATACCGCAAGCCGCGACGCTGATGATTACCTCGTTGGGGCCACACGTTGGAGGCCTGACTTCGTCGACCACAAGCTGTCCATATTCGGGATAACAAAGAGCTTTCATGCTAGGAGTCAATCATAGCTACGGCCCGAATCGGAGAACCGTCACGCCCTTTGAGATTCAAAGGAAACCCCATGAAAATAATTTTGTCGGGAATCTGATCCAGGTTCGTAAGGGTTTCCACGATCACTATCTCTTCAGCAAGAAGGATATGATGAACCTCGTACCAATCATAGCTAGGGGTTGGCGTGTCCATCCCGAGCATCCGAATTTTCTTACTGGCGAGGTATCGCGCTGCATCCTGGGTTAGTGAGGGGAATTCTGTAAAGAAGTTGTCGGCTCCGAACTTTGAAAACCATCCTGTCTCATAGATAATCTTTGCACCTTCCGTCAGAAGGTGATCGTATGGTGCGAAATCAGCAACGTCAATCTGCTCTTTGGCTTTCTTGGGTATTCGCAGTACATGCGTTTCCCCGTAGAACCAGTCCAGTGGCATTTGGTCAAGGGTTTTACCGTCGTCGATGAAATGAAACATGGCATCCAGGTGTGTGCCCTGGTGCGAGCTCATCGAGATATGACTGATGTTATACTTAAGCGTGGAGGTTGTCCCGTGCGGAATGATGCTCAGTTTGGGGTCGAATGGAAACGTTTGTTGTCCGTGTTCCATGGGATGAGATATGTCGATGAGTTGCATTTTCTCTACGATGATTTAGAGGGATAGGTATGTAGTCACCGGGCCAGGTACCCACCGTCGACGATGAGATCGCTACCTGTCATGAACGAGGATTCCTCACTTGCCAGGAATGCAACTGCCGAAGCTACTTCCTCCGGCCTGCCTTGTCTGCCGAGTAGATGCATTTCCGATGCTCTCTTGTCTTCTTCGTCGATGTCCTTTCCGAGATCGCGACATGAGTTGACGAAAGCGGAGGTATATATGTAGCCTGGGCAAATACTATTGACGCGGATCCCCCGCAGTGCGAGGTCTTGAGCCCAGCAGCGTGTCAGTCCGCGGATCGCGAATTTCGTGGCATTGTACGTAGAAAAATTCTCCTGCCCCACAAATCCACTGATGGATGAGAAGTTGATGATGCTTCCGCTGCCATTGGACTCCATCTGTGGAACGACATGTTTGGTCACAAGTGACGTTCCCATAATATTTACGGAAAGCATCTGATTCCAATCATCGGGAGTCGCATCGAAACTCTTGAGAATAAAGCGCGCAGCAGAATTTACAAGGACAGACGCAGGTCCGATGGCCGCTTCGGACTTTAGACAGGCGTGGTTTACCTCGTCTTCTTTAGAGATGTCTACTCTCTGAAAAAAAGCTCCTATGCGATCTGCAAGTCCGTCCGTATCATCTTTGACGTCCAACAGCGTAACCTTGCATCCTTCCTCGACGAGCCTTTCTGCAGCTGCGAATCCCAGATCCCCCAAACCCCCAGTGACAATCGCGGCCTTACCGCTCAACCCTCGCATAAGCCAGATTTCGTTTTGCGCCGCGACCAATTTCACGACGTTTGAATCTAGCTATTTTCGCTGAACATATACAATGACATACTATTGCGCTTAAAGGGATGTGTACAGACTTGGTTGAATGGCGATTGCCAGGAGCTACCGGGATCGAGGCAAGGCAAACGTCGTCCGGATCGACTGCGATTTCTATCAGAGATTTATCATTCCCTTGACACGGGCTGCAGTAATCTCAAAATCGCTGTCGACTGGTTCCCTGAATGGAACGCGACTACCGGCGGTAACATCTTTGACTAGAATATTCAAGCCATCAACGCGGACGTTGTCAGCGTCGAACAGAGAAACCTGAATCTGAATGCTGCCGAGCTCTTCGTCAGTCGGATTATAAAGAATACCTGATACGATTCTTGCCCCACTTGGCAGCAGCTGATAGGTCAGGTCTTCAACCTGTACAGATTCAAGAACGATATCATCCGGATTACTATTTGTACACGCCGACGAAACGAGACACGCAAACCCGAACACTAGAATCGCAAATACTTTTGATGTTTTCATTTAGTCATCCAGACTTGTCAAGTTGCTTTTCAGCAGGTTAAGTTCAGCGATAGCTTCTTTTTCTTTTGCTCGCTCGCCATCTACAATCTCCTGAGGAGCTCTGGCAACGAATTGCTCGTTCTGCAGTTTTTTCTGCAGCGAGGAAAGAAATTTTTCTTTCTGCTCGATTTCTTTTTCGAGTCTTTCGCGCTCTACACCCAGATCTATCAATCCTTCCAATGGTACGAACACTTCTATCGCGCCGACTATCGAAGAGGCACTAGCAGGTGGCTTCTGCAATTTTATCCCTGTCGTAAGTTCATCTATCCAGACCAGGCGGCGGAAATACGAATCATAATCGGAGAGCGAAAACCCTTCCCCTACCTTTTCGTCGGAAAAGCTGATGGTTGCCGAAATCGGCTCTCTTGGAGGAACGGAGTATTGTGCGCGAATATTGCGAATACCTGTTATTACATCCTTGATGAGTTCGAAGTGGGACGCTGCTTTCTCATCCAGAGCGCTTTGATTAACAGATGGCCACGATGCCGCAATGAGAGCATCATGAGGCTCCCTGACTGCGATCCGACTCCAAAGTTCTTCGGTAATGTATGGCATGAAAGGATGAAGCAGCCGCAACATTGTCTCAAAAATTTCGACAGCAAGCGCGATAGTCTCGTCGTCCATGACTTCGTCCTGTTCTGGCTTTATCAGTTCCAGGTACCAGTCACAGTAGTCTCGCCAGAAGACATCGTACACGTGCGCCAGAGCCTCGTTCAATCGATATCGTTCCGTAGCTTCGTTGACTAGCTCAATCGTACTATTCACCCGATGAAGCATCCATTTTTCAACGAGCGTCAGTTGATCGTCGGAGCGCTCGCGGTTGTAGCTCTTGCCGTCTTCCATAAAGCGACCGAACACATTAAACGCATTCCAGATCTTGTTGGCGAAATTGCGACCCATTTCAAACTTGGTCGGATCGAGCTTTATATCCTGGCCCTGTGCGCACAGTATCGTCAACGAATACCTGACGGCATCGGCACCGTACTGATCTATCATGTCAAGCGGGTCGATTCCATTGCCAAGGCTTTTTGACATCCACCTCCCTTGCTTGTCTTTCACCATGCCGGTGATGAAGATGTCTTTGAAAGGGATTTCACCTGTAAAATGGAGACCTGCCATGATCATCCGTGCAATCCAGAAGAACAAAATGTCGTAACCCGACACAAGTACGGATGTTGGATAGAAGTAGCGCAAGGACGGTGTCCTTTCGGGCCAGCCCAGGGTCGCAAATGGCCACAACCATGACGAAAACCAGGTGTCGAGAACATCCTGGTCTTGAACCATACTTTCCTCGGGTTGCTCGACCGACACAATAAATGGTCGTTCTTCGTCAATAGATCCGTCAGCATTGGTGTGATACCAGACCGGGATGCGATGTCCCCACCAAAGTTGGCGCGAGATAGTCCAGTCTCGGATGTTGTCAAGCCATCGGAAGTATTCGTTCTCCCAGCGTTTCGGGTGAAAAGTGATAGAGCCGTCTCGTACCGCTTCTAAAGCTGGCTCAGCCAGCGGCTTCATTTTAACGAACCACTGCCGTGAAATGAGTGGCTCGATGATGGCTTTCGATCGACTGGACACTGGAACAGTCCCACGATAGTCTTCGACTTTCTCCAGCAATCCAGAGTTGTCAAGATCGGACACGATCTTATCTCGAGCAGCGAATCGTTCGACACCCTGGTATTCTCCTGCGTTCTCGTTGAGTGTTCCATCTGGATTGATTGCGCTGATTACAGCAAGAGAGTGTCGCTGCCCGATTTCGAAATCATTCTTATCATGTCCAGGAGTCACCTTTAGAGCTCCGGCTCCGAAGTCAGACTTAACGTAGTCGTCGGCAATTATTGGAATCGTTCGATCAGTCAGCGGGAGCCTGACTTCCTTTCCGATTAGACCTGAATAGCGCTCATCATCGGGATTGACGGCAATCGCCGAATCACCAAACATAGTTTCTGGCCGGGTAGTAGCGACGGTCACAAATCCCGAGTCGTCAACAAGAGGATATTTAATATACCAGAGACTACCATTGCGCTCGACATTGTCTACCTCTTCATCTGACAGTGCGGTCATATCAATCGGGCACCAGTTTACCAGGTAGTTGCCGCGATAAATTAATCCTTCATTGTAGAGGTCGACAAAAACTTTCTGGACGGCAGCTGTAAATCCTTCATCCATGGTGAAGCGTTGCCGACTCCAGTCGCATGAGACTCCCAGTTTTTTTGACTGGTCAACGATAATACCGCCATATTCATTTTTCCATTCCCATACGTGCTCTATAAACTTCTCTCTGCCTAAATCGTGTCGCGACTTATGCTGCTCCTTCTTGATAGCCTTCTCAACGACGTTCTGCGTGGCAATACCAGCGTGATCGAGGCCAGGCATCCACAGAGACTCAAAGCCTTGCATTCGTCGCATGCGGGTCAAAATATCCTGGATGGTACTCTGGAGCGCATGACCCATGTGCAGCCGACCCGTCACATTGGGGGGTGGCATCATGATGGTATGTGGATTCCTGTCTTCGTGAACAGAAGCCTCAAAGAAGCCATTTTCTTCCCAGAAGGCGTACCATTTCGATTCGATATCAGCCGGGTTATAGGCTTTATGCGTCGCTTCAGGTGATATTTTAGCTGTTTCGGACAAAACTTTGGTTCGATTGACGGAAGTTTATAAAAAGTGGTCTATAAAAAGGAAAGCCCGACAGTTAGATGCCGGGCAGTCGATTGGACGTCTGCGTATTCGCTCAATTTACGCTTTTATTCTGCTTTGGATTCCGAGGGGGTCGTCCGTTGTTGACGCCATCAAACTAACTAGCGGGAATAGCGGACTGCTGCCGTTCTCGTTCGGCGACAAATCCCCTGGCGATGTCGACTATAGAGTCGCCGCCAAACTTCTCTAGCACGGCATTGGCAATAGTAAAAGCAACAACTGACTCCGCAACAGTTGAAGCGGCAGGGACACTAGTTACATCGCTGCGTTCGTAGCGAGTTGGTATGGATTCATGAGACTCGATATCGACGGTCGCTAACGGTTTAATCAGAGTTGGGATTGGCTTCATGTATCCTCGGATAATGACGGGTTGTCCCGTCGTTACACCACCCTCGATCCCACCAGCACGATTTGAGCTTCGCGAAAACGTTCTGTTCTTAGCGACAATAGGATCATGAACTTCAGATCCGGGCCGAGATGCATTCTCAATCCCGTCACCAATTTCGACAGCTTTCTGTCCTTGGATAGAAATAATTGCTGATGCGAGTTGAGCATCCAATTTTCGATCCCATTGTACGTAGGAGCCGAGGCCTGCTATCAGGCCAGTAACAACTACCTCGTATACTCCTCCAAGACTATCACCACTCTTTTTGGCTTCACGGATGTTAGCGATGGTATTCTCGGATGCATTCTGATCGAGCATTCGGACTTCCGAAGCATCAGCTTTTTCGGCTATGTCCCAAGCTGAACCTTTAGCCATGTCTTCTCTCAACGCAATCAGGCGATTTCGCTGCTCTATTGTTGTCGCGCCTATCGATAGCACGTGGCTGCCGATCTCAATACCAAGAACGGACAGTAGTTGACGTGCAACGGTACAGCAAGCGACGCGAATTGCCGTTTCGCGAGCACTAGCTCTTTCGATGACGGGCCGGATATCGTCAAGTTGATATTTCTGAACGCCCACGAGGTCCGCGTGTCCGGGACGCGGGAGTGTTACCTTTTCGACTTGTTCGATAATTTCGTCGACTGCCATAACAGTATTCCAGCCCGACTTGTCTTTTGCATGCGCGGCATTCTCAAGCGTAAGCGTAATAGGGCTGCCCATCGACTTTCCGAATCGTATACCGGACACGATGTCAACCATATCTTTCTCAAACTTGGCACGCCCCCCACGACCGAAGCCAAGCCATCGTCTCGCCAGGTGTTTGTTAATTGAGTCACGGGAGATTGGGAGACCAGCAGGAACTCCTTCGACAATTCCTGTGAGAGCCCGGCCGTGAGATTCGCCGGCCGTCAGATAGCGTAGCATGTGGTTCTGATAACGGGTGTTCAGATTGACGGATCAGGGTAATATTTCGTAGAACGACCTGATTCCGTCTGGACGAACGGTTTCAAAAATGATGGGATGATCGGTGTTGAGGGCACCGAAAATATCGAACGCCTCGTCAGCGTTCGAAACAGGTTGAGCATTGATCGAAAGTAACACCTTGTCTCTGGTAAGCCCAGCGAGGTCTGCGGCGCTTCCCTTTTTCACGAAGGCGATATAAGCCCCACTTTCCACGTCGAATATTTGCGCCAGCTCGCTATCAACATCGGCAATACCTAGTCCAAGCCCGTCGAGCTCGGTAAGTCCACTGCCGTCATCCTGAATCTCTGGAGCTTCGAAAGGAGGAGGTTCTGGCGTATCGAGTTCCGTAAGCCACGAACTGGTAGCAGGATCATCTTTACCTTCAAGCGTGACTTCAATTACTACGCTGTTGCCGCGACGCCAGACATTCATATCGACGTTGTCGCCCGGTCTCTTCCGTGCCACTGCGCTTTGCAATTCGTTAGGAGCGTTGACGGAGATGCCGCCTACGCTGAGGATGATATCACCGCGTCGCAAGCCTGCTCGATGAGCTGCTCCACCACGACTCACGGAGTTGAGCAATACGCCACTGATATGATCCAGTCCCGCACGACTTGCGACAGCAGCATCTACTGGTTGTATCTCTACTCCGAGGTAGCCACGTTTGACCTCACCGTACATGATTAAGTCGGCAGCGATGCGCTCGACCAGTCTGACAGGCACAGCAAAACCATAGCCTTCGCTCGAGCCGGATTCTGTAGCGATGGCCGTATTGATGCCGACGAGTTCACCTTTCAAGTTAACAAGGGCCCCTCCCGAATTACCGGGATTGATAGCGGCGTCGGTTTGAATAAAGTCTTCTACTCCAAATCTACTGTCGATGATGTTTACATGACGGCCCAGGGCACTAACAATACCGGCAGTAACGGTTGAGGTGAGTCTGAACGGGTTGCCGACGGCAAGCACCCATTCCCCAACTTCGAGTACATCAGAATCTCCCAGCTGCGAGGCTGGAAATGGGTTGGCGTCCTCAATTTTTATTACGGCGAGATCGGTTGCCGGATCTACCCCGACGACAACGGCAGCATATTCGCGTTTGTCTTCAAGGGTCACGTTAATAGATTTCGCGTCAGCAACGACATGATGGTTGGTCACGATATAGCCTTCCGAGCTAATGATTACGCCACTGCCGACACTTTGTCGTTCGAATTGATCGTCAAAGAATCGATTCTCGAGATTCTTGTACCATGTTTCATCCGAGGGTAGTGACGTAACCTGAATAAACACCACCGAGTTGCGAATAGCATTGGCTGCGTTCTTAAACATGGCGCTCAGTTGAGCGGGTTCGACGACGACTATTTGTGGTGCGGAGTCGCTGATAGTTGGAACTGCAGATCTGGCGCCGAGCTCAATTCTTTCGACGACCACCGGTCGATCGACGGTCCCCATACCCGTTCCAAAAGTTCGAATTGTATAAATGCCGAGAGCCACGCCGGTGAGGAGCAGAATAATACCGCCGACCCAGTACACTTTCGAATTGTTGGCTTTGATATTGGACATAGGTCTTTCGTCTGGACTCCGGCGGAAGACTGACCGGGTAAGAGGTTTTAAAGTACGTTCGTTAGGATTTTAGGTTCTCTGGTCTTGTTGTACCATGGATTCGACTTGGCTCATAAGTGATGTGACACCTGAATATGCGGTCTGCGCGAGTTGTTTTCTGTCCGCGCTTCCCACTATAATTGGTGGTCCTTCGACGACTTTAACGAGGGCCGATTTTATGCCTAGAATCGACCAGAAGTTGTTTAGTAGTGATTGTCCGGGCTCATACCACGCTAATTTACGTCTCGCATCAAGAGAGGTATCGCCATTTACGTGCACAACTCGAATGTAGACGGGAATTACTTGATTGTGAGGACGATTTGCAATCGCTTCAAATGCTCCCGTCTTGAATTGGCGGACAAATTCGCCGGAAGAGGTCGTGCCCTCGGGAAAAACCAGGACGCTGACGCCGGAGCTAATACGGTCTTCGATATCGGTCACAAAGGTTTTTGCGGAAAGCTTTTTGTCCCTTTGAACAAATACGGTACCTACTGCGCGGCAGATAGGCCCGACAAAGAACCAGGTGGCCATTTCGGCTTTTGCGGCAAAGCAAACGAGGAGGTTTGCTGCGAGTATAACGGGGTCAAGAACTCCAATATGGTTGCTAACGATGAGTCCGACATGGTTGTTGGATTCTGCCGAATGGAATTCTACGTCTATTTTTAGAATCCGGAGAAAATGGGATGTTGCTTTTGACTGGCTGTTCGCTTTGTGGCGCGCCTTTTCGTCGGAGGAATGGAAGGGAAGTGTGATAAACAACCGAATGGTGTGGACGACCAGGGCACCTGCTATCCGGACGAATCTGGTAACCTGAATAAGTTTTGTCACGAGAAAATGATTCTATCGTTCGGAACCACTTTTACTCCGGCGTTTCACGAGAATCAGCTGTACGTGTAGCCGGAGCGCTGGAGTTGACGGCAGGAGGTCTATCCGCATGAGGGCGAGTATGGGAAGGTGCGTTAAGAGCATCGTCGTATAGACTGAGCGTAACGATAAAATCGCTGCCCACACCTTTTTCTGATTTAACTTCAATTGATCCGTCGAGAAGTTCGATCATTTTCGCAACAATTGATAGGCCCAAGCCATTGCCTGTATGACTCCTGGCGAGTCCATCGGACTCCTGCCGGAACTCGTCAAAAATTATGGGGAGGAATGCGGCATCCATTCCGACACCATCGTCCGATACAGAGAGAATAGCGGATTTGTCGTCGCGTGTAACCGAAATCCGGATGGACCCCTCGAGCGTAAACTTGACAGCGTTATCAAGTAGTGAATCGATAACCGTGGCAATGGCATACTCGTCGGCGTAGACGTATACCGGCTCATTGGGAACCGAGCATTCGATAGTCAGGCCTTCTGCCTGTGCAATTTCCCGATACGTCGTGGCAAGATGCTCGACTTTCAGGCCGAGGTCGAGTTTAGCAGGCCTTAGCTCCGTGGTTCCTGATCTTAATTTTGCTAAATCGAGAACAGAGTTCAGAGTATGCATCAGGCGATTGCTACTTTGCTCGATGATTTCTACGAACTCACGCTGTGGCCCGACAATTTCTTCTTTCAGGATAGCGGCGTAGCCCAGAATGGCAGTGAGGGGGGTGCGAAGTTCGTGTGAGGTTGTCGCAAGAAATTCGTCCTTCAGGCTGTTCACTTCGGTCAGCCGATTGTTTGCAATGTGGAGTTGTTCGTTTGCTTCCTGAAGCTTTTCGTTGACAATTCGTTCTCGTGCAAGTTCGCGAGCTTGCTCTTGTGCGCGGCGGTTGGCGGCAGCCATCAAATAGTACTTCAACGAGAAGTAGGCCAGGCCTAGAAAGAGCGTTGCGAAGAGAAGAAATGACCACCAGGTTCGATACCAAGGTGGCAGCACCATGAAAGAATATGATCCTTCTGGACTAACGTATCCCATGGAGTTCTTTGCTTTAACTACGAACCGATAGTTGCCCTCTCGAAGGTTGTTGAAGTCGACGAAAGTCTTGGGACTCCATGCCGACCAATCATCATTTTTGCCTTCCAACTTGAATGCATACTGGGTCTTTTCAGGTGCGTTAAATTCCGGGGCTGCGAAGTCGAATCGTAAATCGTTTTCGTCGTAGTGCAAGCTGGGGATTGCGGGTGAGACGCCGGGCATAGTTGCTCCATAAAAGATAACGCTGTCTCGTCGGCTTGCAGTGACGCGCCGGATGATAGGCGGGTAGTTTATAGCGTAAGACTTCTTAATAGAAGGGTCGTACCTGACCAATTCGTTACCGCTGCTTATCCAGACCAATCCGGAGTCTTCGATATATATTTGAGAAACGTTCTCTCTGCTGAATGATAGGTCGGGATGTCTGTTAATCGAATAAGAATGATCGGAGTTTTTCGTTGCAACATAGACCTCATTAGAAAATACAGACCAGATGTTGCCGGAATTATCCTCGTAGACATCGAGAAGCGCGTTGTTATCAGACGCAAGATTGGGCACGGCTGTGGAGTCTATGAAGAAGCTGGTCGTCAGGGAGTCAAACCTAAACAGGCCGTCCTCGAAAATGAAGGCCGGTTGACCGGCAATCATTTCGACTTGAGGGGTTCCAACCGGGAGACCGTGAGATGTATCGTATTTGGCGTAGGTG
>CBDUKH010000074.1:0-19191 GCA_965367755.1 uncultured Rhodothermales bacterium | reverse complement strand
TGACCACCACCCCGGTAGCCCATTCTACCGCCGCCGGAATATCCGATGAAATCATTTTTACGTTCGATCGGCAGCTCGACCCGTCATCGGTCCCCGATTCTGTTGTGTATGCATGGGGTAGATGGTCAGGCCGTATGACAGGTTCTATCTCCCTGGAAGGCGCAAATACGGAATTACACTTTCATCCGGAAGGTGCTTTTTTCTACGGCGAACAGGTTACCGTTCGCCTCCCCAGGACAATCACATTTATTGACACGACAGCACTCACATCCGGATACACACTGCAATTCTGGACCGGACTTGCGTTTGCCGGAATCAACTTGCAGGAGATCACTCGCATATCAACACGACAATCGGGTGAGACGTTCATTCAGAGTTATGGAGCGTATGCCGGCGACATCAATAATGACAGGCTACCGGACCTTATCGTCCCCAACGAACAGACAAACGATATCAGGTTGTTTTTAAATGATGGTAGCGGCCGCTTTTCTGAAATGCAATCGCCACTTGCAGTAACAGACGGCAGCCGTCCAAGCACCAACGAGGGAGCAGATTTTAACAGGGATGGCAAAACAGATTTTGCTCTCGGCAATTCGACGGGCAGCACGGTGTCCGTATTTTTTGGAGATGGTAACGGTGCCTTCAGCAGCCAGGATACCTACACCACCGGGAGCGGTGTTCGCGGTCTGTGTATTGGAGATTTTAACGCTGATGGATGGGATGACATCGTAACGTCTAATCGCGCCGCGGGCAAGGTCTTCGTATTATTGAACGCAGGGGATGGATCATTTCATCCAGCGTATCAAGTCGAACCGGGAGGATCCGGCGAAAGCGGCTGCGCAGTGATCGACTTTACTGGAGATGGGGTTGAGGACCTGGCGATTGGCAATTTGACCAGTAATTCCATTTCTCTCCTCGAAGGTGATGGCGATGGTTCGTTCAGCCTTGTGAACACGATATCTGTCCAAGGCGAACCCTGGATGTTGGCAGCAGCCGATTTGAACGGAGACGGTGTGCCTGATATCGTATCGGCCAACTCCGACGGGCACAATGTCAGCGTCTCGCTACTGACGAACGCCGGGCAAGCTCTCTCGACGGTCCATTATTCGAGTGGTGGGTTTCAGCTATCGGTCGACCTCGGTGACATCGACGGTGATGGCGATCTGGATGTCGTGACGAGCAATTACTCGTCAAAGGATTTCACGTTCTGGAGAAATGATGGCACAGGTTTTCTTGAGGTTTACAAAACTCTGGAAACGACAGGTGCGGGTTCTTGCATGATACTCCACGACAGAGACGGCGACGGCGACCTGGATGCAACGGGGATCGATGAACTGGACGACCTCATAATTTTGTACGAGAATGTCGTCGAGCCGACCGGCGTCACTCCGGTCAGCAAAGAGGTGGCGATAATACAGGTTTTCCCTAATCCTGCATCGGACCAGGTAACCATAATGTATCGAACGGATCGCGCGGTGCACGCCAATGTCGCAGTTTACGACGTTATGGGTCGCCTCATCGCAGCGTTAAACGATGAAGATTTGGGTCCGGGGGTGTACGATCACGTCTGGGATACTAGAAATATTCCAAATGGGACGTATTTTTTGATTGCTCGTACTCGGAGGCATACGAGTATACGCTCAATCACAGTTGTGCATTGATCAATTCAATGCATTTCCTTTTAAGCAAAATAGCGGTATATGCTGAATGTCTGCAGCCACAGAAATCCTCCGAGCCCTCGAGGAGGTAAGGACAAACAGAAATGGAAGCTTTGCCATCCTCGTAGCCGACGCGGCGAAGAACTATTATGCCCAGTTCTCAGCTTCCGATGACCCGGGTATTTATGTTGAACTTGTCGGCAACGACTACCTTGATCCTGTAAACCAGCTAGACAATGCTCAACAGGACGAACTGAGGTTGAAGGGCTGGCAGGGCGATGGCTCCGAAAATTGGTATCGAACGTATTCGGACGAAACCGACAGCGACCTTCAGTTGATTGCCAGGGATGTCCTGATGCTTCTGCATGATATCTATGGAGCGAGTGATTCGATCGATGTCACCTTGCAAATCGAGAAAAGCACCAGGAAGGTACGACGTGGTCCTGGCGACAACGGAAGGGCTCGGCGTGTCGCGGCTATCGTGATGGCACTTCTTGCCGCAGCGGTCGTTATGATTCTGGCACAGTTGCTGAATTAGTTAGTTTAACCTGGATAGAACATTCGACCGGCGTTGACTTTGAATCAAGCCGTGTCGAATTTGAAGCGGCCAGCCAGGATAATATTCCTCAATCATTTACTTTTCAGACCCCGACTCAGATATAATGTTAAGCGTTCTCTCACCGGCCAAGACCCTGGACTTCAAAACACCTCCGGCATTGCGTCTCTCTACGCAACCTGAACTAATCGATGAATCCAAGTTGCTGGTTGACAGATTGCGCTCAATGAGTTCAAGCAAGCTTTCCTCGCTCATGAATATCAGCGCCAAACTCGGGACGCTAAACAAGGCACGATATAATTCATGGACGGTCCCTTTCACGGAGGCTAACGCCAAGCAGGCGATACTGGCATTCAAGGGTGACGTTTACCGTGGGTTTGACGTCGACTCAATGGATTCCAAAGACCTGAAATATGCTCAGGCACATCTACGCATCCTCTCGGGTCTTTACGGTGTCCTGCGACCGCTTGATCTTATCCAACCTTATCGCCTTGAGATGGGAACGCGTCTCGCTAATGAACGCGGGAAAGATTTGTACGAATTCTGGGGCGACATGATAACGCTGGAGCTCAACCAGCAGCTTCGCCGAATAAAATCCAACACGCTTGTCAATCTAGCTTCGATCGAATACTTCAAGTCGGTAGATGTTGGTGCTCTCGAAGGTGAGGTCGTATCTCCGGTTTTTCTTGATGGAAAAAAAGGTAAGTACAAAATTGTCAGCTTCTATGCGAAAAAAGCTCGCGGGCAGATGGCCGCGTGGATGATCCGGAATCGTGTTGAAAAGCCTGCCGGTCTGAAGAAGTTCGACGTTGCGGGCTACCGCTACAGCGTGGACCATTCGGATCCTGGAAAGCCGGCGTTCATCCGCGACAATGACTGACCGGACTTCGCTTGAAAACGTCTGACCTGACTCATCGACTCGCCACCGAGCAAGACATCCCAGGACTAAGAACACTTATGGAGCTTTCGATTCGAGAGCTGCAGAAGCCGTTCCTGGACTCCGACCAGATTACCTCGAGCATGACGATTATGGGACTGGATTCTCAGCTTATACGTGATGGCACATATTTTATCGTCTTTCGAGACAACGAAATGGCTGGATGCGGTGGATGGAGTCGCAGAAACACGTTGTACGGTGGCGACCAGACACCCGACCGGAGTTCTTTGTTACTTGACCCGACTGCTGATCCAGCTCGCGTGCGAGCGATGTACACGCATCCATACCATACGCGCCAAGGCGTCGGGACGTTGATACTGCAGCTTTGCGAAGACGCAGCCCGGCTGGAAGGGTTCAAGCATACTGAACTGATGTCTACCCTCTCTGGAGAACCCCTGTACCGAGCTAATGGCTACAAGGAGGTCGAACGGATCCTCGACGATCGAGGTGGCAAACCAGTGCCGCTTATTCGAATGAGGAAACCGCTCTGATCGTCGGATTCAAAGCGACGTCGCTATCGTTTAGGATTGTGCCGGTTAATGGTCTTTATCAATTTCCCGAGGTTTTTCTCTCGCTTCTTCGCCTGCTGGGCGACGACCTCATTCTGTCGTGAATCCAGGTACATTAGCTCCTTCTTCAGCTTGACATAACTATGGAAGCGTCCAGCATCAAGCTCGCCTGATTGGATTGCCTCTCGAACGGCACAGTCTGGCTCCATTTCGTGGGCGCAGTCAGCGAATCGACATTCGTCAGCAAGACGCTCGATCTCGGGGAACGCAGTGTTAAGGTCTTCTTCGTCACCCCAGAGCTGCAGCTCGCGCATCCCTGGCGTGTCAATCACTAAGCCGCCTCCCGGCACAACAGCCAGTTCTCGGAACGTCGTAGTGTGACGTCCCCTGCTATCATCTTCACGCACAGATCCTGTGGCGAAATGGTCTTCTCCGAGAAGTGCGTTGATGAGTGATGACTTCCCTACTCCGGACGAACCAAGAAATGCGACTGTTTGCCCTTCCTCAAGGTAAGAAGCAAAAGCATCCAGGTTCGTTCGTTCACTGGCGCTCACAGAAATTATGTCGACCCCTCCCGCAATACCGCGGACTTCGCTTAGACGAAGCTCGATACTATCGCAAATATCTGCTTTGTTGAGAACGATTACCGGACGTGCTCCGCTCGCATGAGCTTGAACGAGATATCTTTCGACACGACGAATGTTAAAATCGTGGTCGAGCCCTGTCACGAGGAATACTGTATCGGCATTGGCGGCTACCACCTGCTGTCGGGTTTTACGTCCGGCCTCCTTTCGGATAAACGCACTGAACCTCGGGTAAACGAAATGGATGATAGCCTCGTCATCAAACGTCTGGACGCCAACCCAGTCGCCGACTACTGGCAGTGAGGAAGTGTCCGTATTCTCGTACAGAAGTTTTCCGAGGACAGAGGCCCCTCTGAGAACGTCGCCGTCGTGGACAATATAGCTGTGTTTTTCCTGTCGGAAGACGCGTGCAGGAATGATTCCCGATCCAACGGAAACCGGAGATTCGTGGACGAAAGACTCTCGCCAACCAAGTTGTTCTAAATTCATGATGATAGATAGTAAACAGACATTAGAAAGCCGCGACGATGTGGTGTACATCGGCGGAAGGGAACTACGTCATCTGCAACAGGCCACTGTGGCGACTTTGCAGTGTTTACAATGCAATCATAAAATTAAAACGGAGTCAAGATGCTGAATACGACGTCGCTAAGATACTCTTCGACGACGAAAAATCGAAATACTGGATCAGATGTGATCTGTTTCCTGTACTTTACTACGGCGCTACCTGTTTCATGTGATCACGTGAATGCCTTGACCCAATGAATCATTTTACCATTGACCGACGACAATTTGTGAAGACACTATCGACCGGAATCACGTTTGCTGCCGCCGCCCGCAATACGTTATCGAACAGCGCATCGCCATCGCTAGTGTGGTACAATGTTCGGGACTACGGCATTGAGGGGAAGGGTTGGAACGATACCCTGCGCTACTTTGATCGATTTCCAGGAAAGGCTGAATCAACGGTACCTGAAAGCGTATGGAATTTGTCTCGCCACTCTGCCGGAATGCTTTTCCGATTTACAACGGATGCGGTAAACATCCATGTCCGGTACACTCTTTTATCGGACCGCCTGGAAATGCCGCACATGCCCGCGACCGGAGTCAGTGGAATTGATTTATATGCTGAAAACGAGGAGGGCTTGGACCGCTGGGTCGCGGTCGTCAAGCCAACCGGGCAGACAGTTGATGTTATTCTGGCTGAAGGGCTTAGACCAGGGTCCCGTCGATACACGATGTATTTGCCACTATATAACGGAATCGAATCACTTGAAATCGGACTGGACGAGTCGGCATCCTTCGAAGGGCACGCTCCTCGTACTGATTTGCCCATTGTGTTCTACGGAACTTCGATTATGCATGGCGCCAGTGCATCGAGGCCCGGCATGGCAATCCCGGCGATTCTGGGTCGACGTTTAAATGTCCCAACCATCAACCTGGGTTTTTCGGGGTCCGGAAAGATGGAACCAGAAGTAGGCGCGCTCGTGGCAGAAATGACGCCGTGCGTTTTTGCGATCGATTGCGTTCCCAACATGGATGAAGGACTCATCAATGAACGACTGAATCCACTTGTCAAACAATTGAGACGTGCACATTCTAAAACGCCCATCCTGCTCGTCGAAGACCGCGCTTTTACCAATGCTCCATTCTTTCCCGAGCGTGCCGAAACACATCGTAAGAATCGGCACGCGTTTCATCGGACGTACAAGGAATTGCTCGAGGAAGGAGTTAGCGGTCTGTATTATCTGAACGGCGAACACCTGCTTGGACACGACGGTGAGGCTGCCACGGATGGCTCGCATCCTAACGATCTTGGAATGGTGCGCTATGCCGACGCGTACGAACCCGCTCTCAGGGCCATCCTCAATCGATACTAGTTCTTTTTCCAGTACAGCAGAAGTTTTTCCCAGACACGCGATGACAGACCGATTCAAGTACCTGCTCAACCAACTTGGCGAGCGGCTGTGGGTTAAGCCCCTGGGGATGACAGTCATTGCCGTTGTCGTGGTTTTTCTCGCGCGCATTTCCGACCAGACGGGCTTACAGGAATTCGTTCCAGATATTACTTCGGAGTCGATTAATACGCTGCTGTCTGTAATGTCGGCGAGCATGCTGGTAATCGCGACCTTTTCGGTTGCATCCATGGTATCTGCTTATTCCTCGGCAAGCGCAGTAGCTACGCCTCGCGCCTTTCCACTAATAATCTCGGACGACGTATCTCAAAATGCCCTTTCCGTTTTCATCGGCGCTTTCATCTTCAGTGTCGTTGCCCTGACGGCGACAGAAAATAGCTACTTCGACAAGGCCGGAAGATTTACGCTGTTTTGCCTGACGATATTATTTTTCACCGTCGTAATTCTAACGTTCGTGCGATGGGTCGACAGGATTGCCCGGCTCGGTAGACTCGAGGAAACGGTGACTCGCGTCGAAGTTGCGACAGCCGAGGCACTCGAACGTCGGCATTTAGAACCGAGACTAGGTGGACGCAAGCTTGATGCTGACGATACTCGTGGTGAGTCGATCTTTACGTCCGAGATTGGCTACGTCCAACAAATCGAAATGAAATCACTGCAGGCGATTGCAGAGGCTGAAGATTTCCAGATCGCCATTCATGCCCTCCCGGGAGTCTTTGTTGCCAGGGATATTCCGGTTGCAAGAATTATCGGGAATACCGCCCATGTAAATCCCCGTGTTTCAGGCGAGATTGCGGATGCGTTTTTTGTCGGTAAAGGACGAACGTATACGAACGATCCCCGGTTTGGTCTGGTCGTATTGTCTGAGATAGCAAGCAGAGCTCTGTCCCCGGCAGTCAACGACCCGGGTACTGCTATAGACGTTATAGGGAGATTCGTGCGACTATTATCTTCGTGGAGTGATCCTCCTGTCGATGGCGAGCGTTCGGGCATCAAGTACGACCGAATCGCTGTCCCTGAGTTAGCTATTGAGTCTGTTGTGGAAGATGCCTTCAACGCCATCGGCCGTGATGGTGCCGGTCTGGTAGAGGTGGCTATTCATCTGCAACACGCACTCAGGTCGCTGTCTTCAACAGATAGTTCCGCTATGAAGCAGGCAGCCAGACAAATGTCCGAACGAGCACTGCAAAGATCTCTCGACGTTCTGACAGATCCACAGGATATCGACGCAGTCAATGGTGCTGCGGCATTCGCTGATTCAACATGAACTTCGCTTGCAGTGCCTGATATCGAATAGTTCTCGGAAAACACGGGAACGCTCACATCGTTGGTCATACAGACATATTAATATGAGAGATCTGTTAGAACCACAACCCCGTCTAGCATCGTCTTGCCACACCAATATGTATTTTATCACAAAAGGCTTTCGACACGACGTGACTGGCAAGTAGTTTTGGTACGGACTATCTATTGCCCTAAATAACTTGGAGAACACAGATGAAAACGTCACTATCAGTCGCTTTAGTTGCTTGCATCTCCCTCCTGCTTTTTTACCCGGCGGCAGGTCAGAATCTTTCCGGAATAGAGTCTGCGGTGTGGCCTCTTCCAACACACCTTAGAGCGGATGCATCAGTTTTCTCGATAACAGATGACGGTCGATTCAAAACATTACGACAAGGATCCAACGGATATTTTTGTCTCGCCGACAGCCCGGATGACGAACGTTTTTCAGTCGCCTGTCACGCGAATTCGCTGCTTCCAGCGTTGAAGCGACAGGCCCTGCTAGTTAAGACTGTAGAAGATCGAACCGTACGCGACAGCATACTGGTGAGTGAGTTCAAATCTGGATCACTTAAAATCGTACCCGGGTCTGTTTCTCGTTTTATTTCTGGTGCCATCAATCCTACAACAGATCACCCCGACAATGTAAGGATGTGGTCGGAGATTTCGCTTCCGTATGCCAGCGCCGAGTCGACGGGACTGCCACTCGATGACGCAGGCGAGGACCCATGGCTAATGGGTGAAGGTCAACCGAATGCTCATGTTATGATTCGATATCGATCCGTCGCGTGGCAACAAATGCTTTCGCAGGTGGGAGCGCGTGTACCGGAGTAGAGTCACGAGAGAACGCTACGATACTCCAGTCAATCGATTTGAGTTGTGTCCGCTTTCAGTCGCCCTGCTGTCGGGAATAGTTACAGTCACGATGAAACCAAACCTGGCGGGCGACTGAAGTTGGATGTTGTAGGCATCTCCATAAAGTCGGTTCAACCGAGCTTCGAGGTTTCGAAGTCCTAGACCACTTCCACCGGTGTTGCGTGAATCGTATCCGCCTCCGTCATCTTCCACCGAAAGCTTGATTGTTTCATCGTCATAATCGCGTGCAGCGGAGACGGTAATTGTACCCTGATTTTCGTGGGCCGATATTCCATGCTTAAGTGCATTTTCGACAAGTGGCTGGAATATGAAGCTAGGAACACGAGATTCCAATAATTCAGGATCGATGTCGAAGTTTACTGTAACGCTGTCAGCGAAGCGGATACGTTCGATAGCCAGGTACTCGTTCAAGAAATCGATTTCCTCTCGAAGTGAGATGGCATGATCTCCAGAGCGATCGAGCGCTCGACGAAGTAGACGGCTTAGTCGTGAGATCATGTTGTCGGCGCTCGCAACGTCCCGGTACATCAACGTAGAAATCCCATGAAGTGTATTGAAAAGGAAATGCGGATGAAGTTGCATCCGGAGTGCATCGAGACGTGCATTTACTAATTCAGTCTCGAGCCTGGCTGCGTCAAGCGCACGGTTCTGCGCAGCTACGTATGCCCTGATCGCAAAGGCACAACCAACGATTGTCCAGTAAATGAACACGTTTAAATACAGACTTATTGCCGTATGGTATTGAAATGCGTCACGAAGGGTCGGATGAACATCGTTATACCATGGAAGCTGCATCGACCACACTTGCAGGCTAACATGCATCGCAAATGCCACTATGTTGCCGAGGATAAGATTGGCCGTCGGCCGCACCCAATTATCACGACTTACGGGGTTTTGCCACGCTAGCTCGAAGAAGACAGGCGTAATGACAACCCAGGCCATCCACCAGACGAGCGGCCACCTGGTGATTCTAAAAAATGAGACAGCCTCGTCTGTCCTCATGGTAATCTCGACATAGTTCTGAACCGATGTCCCGAACGCCGAGAAGATACCCAGGAAGAGAGCTACAATGATAACGTTTCGGAATCGATAACGTGATTTCTCTGAAGCACCGGCGACAGTGCGACCATCGTCGAAGGATACAGTTGTTATTCGATCGTTGAACTCCATATTAGGTAAACCTTTCAATCACGTGCCTGTAGCTGCGACTCAATGTCAGGTCCTTCCCCCCCTTTAGATGAACGCGATAGTCTCCATTGAACATCACAGACAGTCGTTGCACCTGCTCGATATTTACGATGGTCGACCTATGGATTCGAAGAAACATGTCGCCGTCCAACCGTTCTTCAAGGGATTTCATTGTCTGCCGGATCAGGTGTCCCTTATTCCCCGTCCAGATTTTGACGTAGTTGCCGGCTGACTCAATCCAATCGATGTCATTGCAGTGAATAAATTGAATCGAATCAGATGTTCTAACCATGATGCGTTTCAGCGTAGCGTCATGTCGCTCAATCGAATCTAACAGGTCTTTTATACGAGTTCGCATCTCTCGCGACTCGACATCTGAGGATATCGCGATCGCCCGATCCAGCGCCTCATAGAAGCGCTCGGGTGTAAACGGTTTCAGGAGATAATCCAGCGCATGTATTTCAAATGCTTTGACCGCATAGTCGTTGTGAGCCGTTACGAATATTACCGGGGGCATTGTGTCGAGGCCAACATCTGTCACGACGTCAAAACCCGTCCCGTGGGGCATCTGTATATCCAGAAAAACCAGATCGAAACTGGCGCTAGTCAAGAGCTCAACAGCTTCCCTGCGATTACTCGCCTCGGCAATTACCATTGGATCTTTTCTGCGGTCGAGCAGCGTCCTGACCCGCTCGCGGCCGAGTGGCTCATCATCGACTATTAAAACTCTTTGCTCCGGCATTCTGAGGCCAATTCAGATTGGTACACCGTTGGGACGACCGGGTAATTCCCGATATTCTTCAACTCGAAAAGATTAGTGCAGGCGTTGTCGTGAAACAAGATTTTTGTGGTGAATCGCTCTCTGGGTGTGATGAATCAACACCCGTACAACATACGCCGGAAAACAACTCCTGTGTTACTCTTATAAATTGTCTGGCGACATCAACGAACTGACTGCCGCGACGAATTCTTCCGGTTCGTTGGGAGTGACGACGATGGTTCGGTCGCCATACTTTATCACAACCGACTTTTTGGGGTCAGTAGCATACGCACGATAGGGTCCCAGAAGCGAATTCCTGAAATGACCGGTAAAGCCGAACAGTCCTCCGATCCCGAAAGTTCGAATGGAACCCGACATTGCGCCAGGTTCAAATTCGACCTGATCAATCTCGCTCCCGCTAAACCGATTTGACCAGCCCAGCCTATGCACGAGGACCTCACCGTCAGAAACACTGTAACCTCGAACACTAAATATTGCACAAACAATGAGGATGGCGATCGGGACGATTCCAATGACCGGGCCGCTTATCCAGGATATACCAATGCATATCGCGACAAGGACGCCTGTAACAATTTTTACCGTCGTACTCCACGGTGCAGAGAAGTGTTTTGACATACGGGGACTTGCTGTCAGTTGCGAGTTTGACTCTAATTAATCAATAAACTGCTACGGAACCGCCGGTACTCGGGTTGCGCCTTCGGCAACGGCATCTCAAAACCAAAATCTAACAACTTCGGCGAATTTATATCAAATCACTTTGCAGACCGACGTTGGGCATTGTTACTAACAGGAAGTACATTGCCACCGACTGAAAACAAACCCTCGAAGACCGCACACGATGACTACCAATATCTCCTGGTTACTTGAGCTCTCGATTAAGGATGACTCCCTGAAAGCATTCGACAATCTGAAAAACGAAATGATCGCCGATGTCCGAGCTTCCGAGCCGGGTGCCTTGCATTACGAGTGGTATATCTCCAGTGACAAATCGGTATGTCATATTTATGAACGCTATGAAAACCCGGCAGCCGCGATGACCCACCTCGCAAATTTTGGTCAACGCTTTGCTGCACGGTTCTTCGGAGCTGCTGATGTAACGCGCATGACTGTTTTCGGAGATGTGTCAGAAGACGTTCGCGCTGCCCTCACGAAAGTCGGCGGCGTATTCATGAATAACTGGGATGGATTTACGAGACCGCATTGATACTTTGCGCTCCGCGTGTAATCAGTTTCAGAGTCACTAGCCTGGCGCGTCGCCATTCCATCGCTGGAACCCTCAAACACGTATGGCACGTGTCCCGTTTCCTGATGATACGTGTGGCATATTTCTTTAACAGCACTCGAGGCATCGTCTCTTCCAAGGACTACGACAGTTCCACCGCTTCCACCTCCGGAAATCTTGGCACCCATCAAACCCCGTTCAAGCCCTGCTTTCCGCACAAGGTTGACCAGTAGATCCGTTCCTTCCGAGCCCAGTCCGCAGGCACTGTAGCTGTTGTGCGACTCATACATCAATTGTCCTAATCTTCTACCTCCTTCAGCACCCTGCGTCTGCAAGATAGTCAGATACTCTTCGACTCTGGCATTTTCAAACACTGGATGAGCGGTAGGTTGGCGGACCGCATACGTCACTGAGGGCTCGACCGATACCACCGGGTCATCCACAGATTCATAGCGGTCTAAAAACTCTAACCCCTTCATTGATTCAGGAAGACGTTTCTCAAACCTGGCGAATAACTCTGGAGTCAAATCGGCCAGATATCTGGTTGTCGCATCAGGCGCGATCGTCCTAAGAATCTTCAGGCCCATGAAGGCGCCCACCCGGACGCTCAGGTAATCCGACCCAGATACGGCGTGGCGGATTCCGGAGTCCAAACCCCAGAACCGCAGTCCGTTGGGAATGGGAACGAAGGCCTCGATTGTCGCAGGTTGACATCGCAGCGCCATGAGTTCGGCGGCGCGTCCGAAGACGACTGTCATCTGGTCCATTATACCACATGCCGCTCCGGCGATCGTATTTTCGACCTCCTGGCATAGGACGGCTATTTGTTGTGGTTCAATGGTGAGACTTAGAGCATCAGCCATCGCGCCCATCGAAGCCACTTCGATCGCAGCGGACGAACTCACGCCCTTACCTTCGGGTACACTCGATCTTATCAGGATCCGCAGTCCCGTCAGAGCAGTATTCCGATACTCCCGAAGTAAAATGATCAGCACTCCGACCACATAACTTGCCCAGTGGTTTTTCTCGGTCTGAAAATAGCTGCACCAGAATTCATCTGGTTTCGAGATGTTGGCAATCAGGAACGCCACGTCGACGTGCACTTCTCGTGGGGCGGTACTTGCATCCGCTGAAGCACTAACGACACGCACGACGGATTCTTCGGAAGCCTGGATGAAAACGTCTGTTGTTTCAGCGATCGGCATCTCCAGAACCAGGGATCCGGAATAATCAGCAATCCCGCCCATCACATCCAGCCGACCGGGGGCTTTCTTCGAAAAGATGTTGACTGCCGGCGAGAAAAACCGTTCTCCATTCAGCTCGAAACATCTCGCCCACCTCACGCCCTCGTAGACCGAGGAGATTTTCGAACGTTCGTTCATGTTGCCAGAGCTGCTAAATGAGGTTTCGCCGACTGAGAGCCCGCGATAGGAGTGGCTGAACCTGCTGCTGTATCCTCTCATTGGCGTATCCGGCCCATGAAACATCGGAGTTTACGTTCAGCTTCGCCGACAAAGGCTCTCCGAATTCGTCCGTTACAATTACGCCCAGTCGTCGAGCGATAAGTTCGGTGCAGATGTCATACGGATGGCAACAGATTCCGAGTGACAATCCTCGCTGGTTTATTACGGGCTCCATCAGCGGTCTGATATCTGCCACGAACCTGTCGTGTCCGGCCATCAATTCGTACAGTTGTCCGCCGGTGCTGATGTATTGATCTTCGTAGCACAGCGCTTTATCAGGCACGACCGGACCTAGCGCTTCTGCTACGATCTCTTCATCTATGCGCGCCAGTTCTTCGCGCACGCCAGGGAAAAATCTCGAGATTGTCGCAAAACCGTGAGCGATGGTCCGTGCTCGAGAAGGTTGTAATTTCAGTGCAACGGTCGATTGTGTGATTCTGTTGTACCTCGATGCGTGAACGATTCCATCTTCGCCGGTCCAAAGTTGATCACATAAATATTGTTTGATGGTTGGGATTTCAGTTTGTACCGCCACCGTGATGTCCCGGAGGTTCGTCGCGTGACTTTTGTTCGGAGCGATGCCCGTAAGGATCCAGGCACTTCTCTTCTGATACATTAAACCCCGCGTGCCATCAATCGGATCGACGATGATGACATACGGGGCATCGTCTTCCTTCGCACCCGCTGGTAGCACCACTCTTCCGCCTTCGATCCCCTCGGCAACCAGGATGACCGGGTGATGCTGATTGGCAAACCAGGAGAAACACTCCAATACCAATGTTTCGCTTATTTCGTCGATAGCATATATCGTGTCACCTTCGTCGTCACGGGATACACGCGATAACATTTCCATGTCGGTAGATTCCATCGCCTCAACCACGGCTTCCCGGATTGTCGTATGTAGTTGCAGGACCGTTTCTAGCAAAGCGTGCATGGTATTGAAATATTTAACGGCGGCGAGTCGGAATTACGCAATTGAGTAGTGGGTGGTGCTGGCAGAACGCAGTTCTTCTGCTTTGTCGTCTGGATTGGTATCAGACAGAAAGTTTCCCCCGCCGATTTCTGGTCCCGCAAGATATTTCAACAGGTCAGGTTTCCGAAGTGGAGGATGGAATTCGACATGAAAATGAAAATGTTCGTAGTCACCATCATCGCAGGGAGCGTTGTGAAGAACCATGACATATGGAAACGGGCGGTTCCACAAGTTGTCGAATCGGATGACTACATTTTGCAGCAGCTCGGCAAAATCTGTCACTTCTCTGTCCGTCAGATCTGCTACGCTTGAATGTGTGGCTTTGGGGGCAACATATACTTCGTACGCATAGCGGGAGAAGTATGGTATGAAAGCTATAGCAGATTCGTTTTCTGCGATGATACCGGATCCTCTCTCCTTTTCGGAGCTCAGTATATCTTGAAAAAGAATACGTCCGTTCTCCTTCGCGTGGATGCGAGTCGCTTCCGCCTCAACTTCAATCGTTTTGAATACAAAGTTGGTAGCATAGATCTGTCCATGCGGATGCGGGTTTGATACTCCAACCAGTTCACCGCGATTTTCAAAGATCAGAACATGTGCAACTTGCGGGCGCTGCCCGAGCTCAACGTATTGAGTCTGCCAGGCTCGAACTAATTCAATAACAGATTCGGGGCCAATTGTAGCGAGGCTTTTATCATGTCCATCGTCGTAACAAATAACACGGGCAATTCCTGAGGCGGTCTTATTCTTATAGATTCCTGGTGGATTTGCCAGATTAGCGGGCGCAGCCGTACTCACACACGGATGGTCGTTATCGAATATGAAAATGCCATTGTATGTGGGATTCTTTTCACCGCTCACTCGCAAATTGCCCGGGCATAAGTAGCAAGATGCGTCGTATTCCGGCACTTGTGGAGTCTCGACGGTTTGGACAGAACCGGTCCACGGTCGATTCTGCCGATGGGCTGCCATGATGACCCATTCCTGTCGGAGTGGATGCCAGCGAGTCTCCCAATTGCCCTTCAACTTTTCGGATGTCATGATAATGGATTGGCGGTGATGTGCTGCTCGAACCGGGAGGTAGATTCAGTGAGGATTAATAGTGCGTGACATCGAATGGAAACTACTTCTTCTTTCTGGTTGTCGGTTTCGGCTTGAGCGAGGTGACATATTTGTAGCTTTGATCAAGGTAAGCAACGAATGCTTTCTGGTTCTTAAGGAGCTTATCCAGGACAAGTACATACTCTTTCATTATGACTCCGTACGACTCGAATGGCGGCGTCTTGTACTTCTGAACGAACTTCTCTCGATCCTCTTTGGAGAGACGAATAGCCAGTTCGCCGGCCTTGTTGAAGCACGAAAACATATGTCCGTTAGCAGATGTGTACGGATTTGCAGCGCCTTTCCGCACAATGTCAGGGTGCTTGCCGATAGCTTTTTCGTAAAGCTCGAGTTTATCCGTCGGAACCGTTGGGACTTTCTTTGCCATCGATGCGGTGTTTTCGCCGTTTGATATGATAATTCTTCGACATGGTTACGTTAAATTGAAAACCGAATTTCTAATCAATTTATACGTTCGTGACTGCAAAGGCTACGGGCATTCTGTACAATGTATTTACGAGGCATTGAGAAGGAATTAGGGCTGAAATATCCATATTGGATCCAGCCTGTACCCCCGGTTATTCCAGGCGCAATGTCTATAGAATCGATATATTTAGGGCAAATTGAGTTTCATAGTGATGATTGGAATACATAAGATCAGCCTGCCGGTATTGTCGACGGTAGTCGCCATGATCGTCGTTGTGTCAGGTTGCGCCGGTAGTGGTGCTGTCGATTCGTCTCCTGAAGTACAAGAATCTGGCATGTCAACAGCGGAGCTTGATTCTTTGTACTGGCAACGACAAGCCGATGCCAGAACCAGATTTACTCAGCCAGACGTAGATTTCATGACGGGTATGATCGGTCATCATGCCCAGGCTCTCGTAATGTCAGCCCTAGCTCCCACAAATGGTGCCAGCCCTCAGCTGCTGGTCCTGGCCGCACGTATTACGAATGCCCAGAACGACGAAATTGCGACGATGCAAAAGTGGCTGCGAGATCGCGGACAACCAGTGCCTGAAGTCCACATCGATGGATCAAAACTAATGATCCATGGAGCCGGAGATCATGACATGCACATGAACATGCCCGGGATGCTATCTCCCGAACAAATGACGGAACTGGAAAATGCCCGCGGAAACGAGTTCGACCGACTTTTCCTGACATACATGATTCAACACCACAAAGGTGCCATCACCATGGTGCAGGACTTGTACGGCAGTGGAGGTGCCGGCCAGGACGAAGCAAGTTTCAAGATTGCTTCTGACATAGATGCCGACCAACAAACTGAGATCGCCCGAATGAAACTTATGCTGGAGTCGCTTGAAGGCTCCGGTAGTGACGAATAGTTACCCCCGGAATCGAAAACCATTATCAACGTTCTTCTCAACCTCAACTACTGTTATGAAAAACAAAATCCTGGCTGCCATGAAGACAGCCACCAACCGATGTTGGGCCATTCTTGTGATTGCCGGGTTGCTTGGCATTTCAGGCTGTGGTCCGAAGGAGATGGCTTCCCAGCCAGCATCCTCTACACCAATGCCGGCGATGGAAAAGCACGATCCCATGCCACCTACTCCTGACCCTCGTGTCGGACTAGGCGCAGGTCTTTTCGATGCTGAAGAAGCAGCCTGGAATCTGGAGCTCGTTTCTTCCACACCGCCACCTCCGTCTTTCGTTGGTGTCACCAACTCTGACCTGGCATTCAAAGGCAAGTATGCCATACAGGGTAATTACAATGGCGTTCAGATATGGGATATCTCTAACCCGGCGAAACCAGTTCTCGCGGACGAATATGTTTGCCCTGCATCGCAGAGTGATGTCTCCGTCTACGAAAATCTGTTATTCGTTTCAGGTGAAGGACTTGGTGGACGACTTGATTGTGGAACGGAAGGTGTATCGGAACCTGTGAGCCACGACCGGCTCCGCGGGATCAGAATTTTTGACATTACGGACATTAGCAATCCGAAATACGTATCTAACGTTCAAACCTGTCGTGGATCGCATACTCACTCTGTGCTTAAAGATCCGAACGACGATGAAAACGTCTACGTATACATCTCTGGATCTGCTTCGGTACGACCCGAAGAGGAGCTTCCGGGATGCTCGGCACTTTCTCCAAAGGAAGACCCCAATTCTGCACTCTTCAGAATCGAAGTAATCAAGGTCCCGCTTGCAAATCCCGAGAAGGCAGCTATTGTCAGCTCGCCGAGAATCTTCGAAAACCTTGTAGCACCTCCAGAGCATGGACCAGCACCAGCCGACATTGCTGAGTTGGAAAAAGCTCGAGCCGAAGGTGCATTCATAGCGGACATCTTCGGTCAGGAACGTGTGGTTCCGAGCCGAATGATCATGCCGCTTCTGGAGGAGATGGTAAAGAATCGTGGTGGAGAAGGTGAACCAACGGCTGCCGACAGTGCAGCGTTGCGCGAGGCACTACCCACCATTCTCGCCGAACGTTTCGGTGTTGCCGATGATGCAGAAGACGACGGACCGGCACCGGGCCCGACTCAATGTCATGATATCACCCTGTATCCTGCCGTAGGACTAGCAGGTGGAGCGTGTGGCGGATACGGACTCTTACTGGATATCACGAACCCTGCAAATCCGAAGCGGATCGATGCAGTAGCTGATTCCAATTTCTCCTACTGGCATTCCGCGACGTTTAGCAACGATGGCACTAAAGTCTTGTTCACTGACGAATGGGGCGGCGGTGGCCAGCCAAAATGCCGCGCTACGGATCCTGTCGAGTGGGGCGCGAATGCCATCTTTACGTTGGAAAACGGCAAGATGAATTTCAAGAGCTACTATAAGCTCCCAGCCGCACAGACTTCTGAGGAAAACTGTGTTGCCCACAATGGAAATCTAATTCCAATTCCAGGAAGAGAGGTCATGGTACAAGCGTGGTATCAGGGTGGCATCTCGATTTTTGATTGGACCGATCCAAGCAACCCGGTTGAAATCGCTTATCATGACCGCGGCCCTGTTGCGGCCGATCATATGGCAAGTGGTGGCAGCTGGTCAGTCTACTGGTACAATGGACTGATCGTTAGTTCAGAGATTGCCCGCGGGTTGGATATCTTCGAACTAAAACCCAGCGCATACATTTCGGCTAACGAGATTGCAGCAGCAAAAACGGTTAAGCTGGACTACCTGAATGCGCAGGGTCAGCCACAGCATCATTGGCCAGCATCTTTTGAGTTATCGCAGGCTTATGTGGATCAGCTCGAGCGAGGCAACGGAATGTCTGCTGATCGAGTAGCGTCGGTACGTCAAGGGTTGGCAGATGCCCAGAGCAAATCAGGCTCAGCCAAAGCGAAGGCTTTGCAGAAACTCGCCACTGAGATTGGCAAGTATGCAGCCACCTCTGCTAATCCCGATAAAGTTCGAATGCTTGCCAGTTCAGTCAAGGACCTGGCTAGCATGTAGACGTGAAACCTTGTACCCTGTTCATGAAATGACAGGGTGAATACAAGCGTGAATGCAGCGGCTGTCTCTCAGGAGGCGGCCGCTGCTTTTTTTAGTATTGACGACAATGACTTCTGCGCGTCATAGATTGAAATAATACTTCGCTTATACAAATTTATTTTTGACAGGTACGATTATGACTATAACACGTATCAAGACCGACAGCGCACCCCTGCCTGCTGGCCACTACGCCCAGGGCGTTGCGTATGGAGGCCTACTCTTCGTGTCCGGACAACTGCCAATTGTACCGGGGAGTTCGGATAAAATCGTTGGACCGATCGAGGAGCAAACTACACAGGTCCTAAAGAATCTTGAGGCTATCCTCCACGCGGCTGGTACCGGTAAGGACCGGGTTCTGAAAGTTACCATTTACATTTCAGACCTCTCGCTCTGGGGAAATGTGAACACGGTCTACGCTACGTTTTTCGGGGGGCACAAACCTGCGCGTGCTATCGTGCCGTCACAGGAATTGCACTACGGATATCAGATCGAGCTTGAGGCAATCGCAGCGTTGTAGATGACGGTCAGTTCTCACCAGACATCTTCATCCACCTGCGAGTATTGTTGGCATGACGGAACTTGCTCCACAGGTCTATTTGAAGGAACCCAGACCAGTGACTGACGATTACCGCGCCGTCAGGTCACGCCTGACGCAAGCCGTTAAAGTCGCCTTGATGACCA
>CBDUKH010000073.1:0-19283 GCA_965367755.1 uncultured Rhodothermales bacterium | reverse complement strand
GTTAATTCGGTTTCGACAACGTATCTCAGTGTTTAGCCGGGCCTGTTGCTCAAACTTGCTTTTAAAGCAGCGCTCAAAGCCCTCCAGGGAGTGCTATGCCATGGCGATTATGTAAGTCAGTAATTTACAACTATTGCCTGATTCATGGAAATGATAGACTAAATACCGTTCAAGCAGTAAAAACTGTCACTTTTTCGAACGGATGGTTCGCATCATGATATCCCAGTCAAGTTGTGCAGACTCATTAGACAGGTAAAAATGGTACGCGTTCAGTCTGCCTTCGGCATCGAGGACATCAGGAAGTGCGTCGACGATCGAAAAGGCACCTTCCGAAAGGGGTAACTCATTGTCTTCCAGCAGCCTATCGGAAGGATCCATCCCAATCAGCGGTAACCTGCCGGTGAGTACCCGGAATAATTTTGCTGTCCGTTGATTCGTGACAGAGAAATTGCCCCTCGTCATTGCGAGGCCTACCGGGTACAGGATAATTCCGGCCAGAGCGACAGCTATCTCAAAAGACCTTTTTTCGAAGCTGCTGCGGGGTTTGGGAAGGACCTGGTCGATGGCCACCATTCGCGGAGTTGACAGGTCGTCGATAGACGCCTTCCCGATCGTGCGGTCGTACGTGTCAGTCAGCATTTTAAAGGTGACGGGGAGGTCGCGCAATTCCTGAATGATGGCAAAGATCCGATAGTTGGGCAATGCGCCCGAAGCAATCACTATGGTATCGATATCCCGTACACGAACGATATCTCGCAGCTGATCCAGCCGACCGAGAACGTTTACTTCGGCCGATCGCGTTTCGAAGTCCCCGATTGGTACGATGCCAACGTATTCGAGCGAAGGATTCGGGTTGTTGGTGATAATGTGAGAGAATTGCCGTTCGTCCTCGGGTGAGCCTATCAGAACGGTCCTGGAAATGGAAGATGCTTTGTACCGCATCGTAAGCCTAATCAGTGCCAGTAGGAGGCCTGCAATTGGGACGCTCATAAGGATGATGAGGCGCGAGAAGGCAATCTGTGGTACAAAGAACGAGGCGGCGGATACGACGAGAAGGGCTAGCAGGAGGCCTGCTACGGCAGATCGGAAATTACGCTGGCGGTTCCGATACCCGCCGGAAATAGCGATGCCAAATATCGTGACGGCGGCAAAAGCCGGCGCGACGGTTATTAGAAATAGATCTCCAGGGAGGGCCAACGATCGAAGCAGGGCTGCTCCGACGACAGATGCGTACACGACGGCAAAGTCAACAGCTGCTGGAAAGACGGCTGACGTGAAACGAACAAGTACAGAAAGAATGGCTTTGAAAATAATTGCAAC
Organism: uncultured Rhodothermales bacterium; assembly: GCA_965367755.1. GTDB lineage: Bacteria > Bacteroidota > Rhodothermia > Rhodothermales > JABDKH01 > JABDKO01. Next base: position 17,963 of record CBDUKH010000073.1, on the reverse strand, counting down.
GCGAAGAAGTTCGACGACAAGTTTTCCATAGCCATGGAAGTGCTTTCGTGAAAAGCGCACCATGGCGCCATAAAAGAGCTTTACATAGCGAAGCTCTCCCTTGCGGGTACTTTCTCCCTTGTAATGAATAATTTTTGTGTCGGGCGTGTACATGATTTTCCATCCTGCCTGCTGTATTCGATAGCACCAGTCAAGATCTTCCCCATACATGAAGAACTCTTCGTCAAGCAGTCGAGGGAGGTCGGTTGGACGTTCATCTGTGGCGCCCGGCGATTTGAACGGACCAGATGTCAACAGCGACTCCCGCCGGACCATCATACAGGAGCCGCTCAACGCATCGACTTCGGCAACTTGATCAACGGGCAGATAGGACATGTTGTATCTGCCAAACAACCTACTCTTGGGGAAAAGTGTGCTCAGGCCTGCGATGCGGAAGAATGCAACCATCGGGGTTGGGAAAGCCCTTCGGCTTTCTCGTGCGAACGACCCATTGGGGTGGAGTATCTGGCATCCGACAGCACCCGCTCCCGGCCTGTCTTTCAGGAAGTCAACCAAAACTGTAAGCGTATCTTCACTTACGATGGTGTCGGGATTCAGCAGAAGGATGAATTCACCTCTAGAAATGCGTAACGCCTGGTTGTTCGCTTTGCTAAAGCCGATATTCTCCTTGTTCCGTATGACAGTCACGGAAGGGAAATCAGTTTCTATCATCTCGACAGATCCGTCCGCGGAGTTGTTGTCGACAACAATAACCTCGGCGTCTAATTCCACGACGGCTCGTTCCACTGAAGCCAATGCCTGCTTCAGAAAATCGCGCACATTGTAATTTACAATAACGACACTAAGTGAAAGTGTCGCAGGAGGAAGGAATTCCTCTTCACCAAGGTCCGCGACGGACGGGCTCTCGATATTTAATTGTGGATGTGTAGAGAGGTTCACCGGAAATCTGCAAGACCAGATGTAAGCAAAGAAGAATAGTGTTCGACAGACGTCACATAACGAAATCAGTGCGCAAGGAAGTAAAACCAATGCTTGCTCTTGCCGCACCTGTCGCCTTCACTCAACTGGCTCAGATATTACTTGGTTTCACAGACACGGTAATGGTCGGTCGATTGGGCCCCGAAGCTCTGGCAGCCATCGCATTGGGAAACACGATGTTTTTTGCCCTCATTGTGTTCGGGATCGGTGCAATGAACGGTGTGAGCCCGATGGTTTCGCAGGCGTATGGTGCGGGCGATATTGAAGGGATTGGCAGGAGCGTCAGGCAGGGATTCTGGCTCGGACTGTTCATTTCCATCCCGATAATGCTGTTTCTCCAGTTTGGTGCTGGTCCATTTCTGCTTGCAATAGGGCAGGAGCCTGAAACGGTGAAAGTAGCAGCATCCTACATGTTTGCGATGTCCTGGGGAGTAATTCCTTTCCTGTGGTATATCGCCGAGCGGAGTTTTGCAGAAGGTATATCACGTCCGCTCCCCGCATTGCTCACTGCAATTGCCGGGATCGGGCTGAATATTGGCGCAAACTATGTCCTGATCTTCGGAAAATTCGGATTTCCTGCACTCGGGGTTGTCGGCTCAGGGATTGCTTCTGCGACGATTTACTGGCTTATGTTCTTTGTACTGGGGACCATAATCCATTTTTCCAGGAGTACGAAGCAATACGATCCTTTTCGCAACATCCGTAAACCGGACCCACTCTACCTGAAAGAGATGGCACGGATCGGCTGGCCTATTGGAGTCAGCTTTTTCCTTGAGGCTAGTCTCTTTATGGCAACAGCCTTAATGATGGGTATCCTGGGGACTGAGGATCTTGCCGCGCATTACGTGGCAATACAGTGCGCAGCCACGACCTTCATGATTCCGCTAGGGGTAGGGTTGGCGACGGCAGTGCGTGTAGGACAGGCTCGGGGACGAGGTGACATCGAGGGTGTAGCGACCGCGGGCCTTACTGGGATGCTTGTCGCATCATGCTTTATGCTCGTTACGGCAACAGCTTTCTGGACCCTGCCGAGACCTATAATCTCCATTTTTCTCGATCTGTCCGATCCGTCGAATATCCCTGTTGTCGAACTGGGAATAGTTCTACTGGGTGTTGCAGCCATTTTTCAAATCTTTGACGGACTCCAGGTCACGGCCGGCGGGGCGCTACGAGGTCTTAAGGATACAACTATCCCCATGGTAATCGGACTTGTATCTTACTGGGGATTTGGCATGACGACGGGTGTCGTGCTGGGTTTTGTTCTCGGTATGGGGGCCGTAGGGCTCTGGTGGGGCCTTGTAACCGGTCTGGGTGTTGCTTCGATCTTTCTGATTGCTCGATTCAAGCGTAGTGTCTCACGGCTGATGAAAATGGACCCGGCGAACCTCGTCATTCATTCCCCGGAAGATGCGTTAGTGAGAATTCCTGAGAATTCGTGAAAGGACAGGCTGCCGCTACCGGTCCTGTGCCCGGATTCGAGCACTGTTTCAATCAAAATTGAAACCGTAACCACTGCTTGTCACCCTTTTAGTGTTAAATTCAATCAAGTAGCGCCAATTGCGTGGCGATATAACTTACTTTTAGGCGCTTTGTGCAACCTCCGGAGAGGGTTGGCAGCTGATACCATTTCCACAACTGAATTCAGCAACTGTTCATGGCTCAAATATTTCCAAAGAAGGCGAATGCTCTTCCAACCGTTTCTCTCTTTGGTGCGCTTGGTGGCGGTATCGTAGCGATCTTGTTCGTCTGGTACTACTTCTCACCTGAGTACACCGACGTCGGGTATATGCCCGAACAGCCGGTACCGTATAGTCACGTCCTGCATGCCGGGGAGCTGGGAATTAACTGCCAGTATTGCCACAGCAATGTGGAGATCTCCGACCACGCTAATATTCCACCGACTCAAACATGCATGAATTGCCATGCTACCATTCAGACTGAGTCTGAAAGATTGCGTCCTGTTCGCGAAAGCTGGGCAACGGGAGAGCCAGTCGAGTGGGTCAACGTTCACCAACTGCCAGATTATGTCCATTTTAGTCACGCCGTGCACGTGAAGAATGGTGTTGGGTGCGAGACATGCCACGGGCGTGTCGACCAGATGGAAGTTGTTAAGCTTGCTGAGCCATTATCAATGGGTTGGTGCCTCGAATGTCATCGTCAACCCGAGTTGTACTTGCGGCCCGTTGACCAGGTAACAACAATGGGCTATACACAAACATCAGACTTCGTGAAGCAGAACCTGCAGCGGATCAAGAACGAAAACATCTTGCCGCCAACCAACTGTTCGGCCTGCCACTACTAAAAGTTACTTTTTGACACGATTCGTCAGGGCGCTACCGTCACCTCTGTACTATGATTGAATTACCTGTAATTACGAAGTTCGCGAGCAAGGGCAACTCGTCCGGCAAAAAGTTTTGGCGCAGCCAGAGCGACCTGCATCAGCATCCTGAGTTTGTTGAAGCGGCGCGGACGGAATTTCTTCAAGGCGCTTCAGATGCGCCCGATGGATCGTCGCGAAGGAGCTTTATGCAGCTCATGGCCGCCTCGATGGCGATGGTAGGCCTATCAGCCTGTCGCAAACCCGTCGAAAAGATTCTTCCGTATACCAGGAAGCCTGAAGAGATTATCCCTGGAAACAAACTCCAATACGCGACGGCAATGCCGGATCGCGGAATCCTCTACGGCCTTCTCGTCGAAAGTCACGAAGGCCGCCCGACGAAGATTGAAGGAAACCCTCAACATCCCGTGAGTCAAGGTTCGTCAGGGGTGTTTCATCAGGCATCAATCTTGAATCTGTATGACCCGGATCGGGCAACACAGATTATGAAGGATGGGTCCCCAGCCACATGGGCAGACTTTGTTGCTCTGGGACGGCAGCTGTCGTCCGGTGGCCGTACGCTTGCGGTTCTTTCTGAACGCTCATCATCTCCAACACTCGGAAGTCTACGTAGCGCACTAAATGGTGCGTATAATCGGGTACTCTGGGCCGAGTATGACGCTACTGGATCGGACCGACAGGAGAAAGGATACTCCGCCGCATTCGGGACTCGTGTCAGACCGCACTTCAAGTTCTCAAACGCAACCACAATCGTTTCATTTGATGCGGATTTTCTGTCTCCCGCTAGCGCGAACTTCGTTAGCGATACTCGAGAATATGCCGCAAGTCGTCGTACGTCCAGCGAAGAAGAAACGCCGAGTCGTCTGTACGCTGTTGAGAGTGCATATACCATCACGGGCGGGATGGCAGATAACAGGTTGAGACTCCGCTCGTCAGATATTCCGGCTTTTGCTGCTGCGGTAGCTTCCCTGGTTGGAGTAGCCGGCGCCGGTCGGGCAGGGCTTGCATTCATGGACCACCCTTTTGCGCGGGCCATTGCTGCCGATCTTCAACGATCTGGACGAAACGCAGTGTGCGTAGCAGGAGATTCGCAACCCGAGTTATTGCACACGCTTTGTGCATCAATCAATGACCAACTGGGAGCCACAGGCACGACGGTCGAACTTCTGGACACATCACTTATCCCGGGTTCTAACGCCACAGTGGCACAGGTTCTTAATGCCATGAATAGCGGCACCGTTGATGCGGTGCTCATCCTGGGTGTCAATCCGGCGTATGATTTACCTGCATCATCAGAATTTGTCGCTGCCCTGGGCAAAGTTCCAGAGCGAATTTATTGTGGAAGCTATTCTGACGAGACTGCCAGTCTGTGCAATTGGCTCATTCCGCGATCACACTATCTGGAGGCTTGGGGTGATGGGCGAGCCTACGATGGAACGTTGTCCATCATCCAACCTTTGATCGCGCCACTGTACGATTCGAAATCCGACCTTGAAGTGGTCAACGTTCTCGCTTCCGGAGTCGACAAATCTTCGTACGACCTGGTTCGCGAACAGTGGTCCCGAGTAATTACAGCAGGTTTCGAGAAGAGCTGGCGAAAAGTGATCCACGATGGGTTTGTGCCAGCCTCAGGTTTTCAGACCGTCACGGCAAACACCGGGGCTACAAATTTCGCAGCGCTTGCGAACGGTCCGGCCAATGACGATATCGAAGTCGTCATCCGTACCGATGCAACTGTTCTTGATGGTTCGTTTGCAAACAATGCATGGCTACAGGAAACACCGGATCCCATCACCAAGATAGTTTGGGATAATGCTGCCCTGATGAGTCAGGCGACAGCCGATGAACTTGGTGTTGGTGGTGTTGTCAAGAAAGGGAAGTACTATGCGGACCTGGTTAGTATCTCTGCAAATGGAGCAACTGTAGAACTTCCGGTCTGGGTCGTCCCCGGGCACGCAGACAAGTCGATTACCCTGTCGACTGGCTACGGTCGATCAATTTTGACAACGAGAGACGAACGAAAAGGAATCTTTTTCGATACAGACGACAAAACTGATATTTACGGGAAAGGCGCCATTTCGAATGATGTGGGAATGAACGTTGCACCGCTTCGCAGCGACATCTCATCTTCAATAGTTCGGAACGCTACCGTCGCGCAGTCAGGAACAGGATACCTTGTAGCTACGACTCAGGATCATGGAGCGACGGCTCCGGATAGCATTCAGATCGAGAAACGAGAGCCGGTGCGCATGGCGACGTTGGCAGAGTATCGGGAGCATCCGACGTTCGCAGTCGATGCTGAGCCGACCCTGCCGGGAGCCGAAGCCTGGGAAGACTATCCTGAACTCTGGAACAAGAGTCATCCGAAAATACAGGACGCATCTAAAAACAACCCGTACTATGCCAATCAGTGGGCAATGGTCATTGACCTGAACACGTGTACTGGTTGCAATACGTGTATGGTGGCCTGCCAGAGCGAGAACAATATTCAGGTGGTCGGCAAGGACCAGGTTAGTCGTGGCCGCGAGATGCACTGGATCCGAATGGATAGGTATTTCGTCACGGAAGCAGGAGAGTCATTTGACGAGAGCCCGCAACTTGTCATGCAGCCGGTTCCTTGTATGCACTGCGAAAATGCACCTTGCGAATCGGTTTGTCCCGTAGCTGCCACCGTGCATTCTCCCGATGGCACCAACCAGATGATCTACAATCGCTGTATTGGTACGAGATACTGCGCGAATAACTGCCCGTATAAAGTCCGCCGATTCAACTTTTACAACTGGACGAAAACACTCCCGACGTCAGTTCATCTCGCACAGAATCCGAATGTTACCGTTCGGTCGCGGGGTGTGATGGAGAAATGTTCTTACTGTATCCACAGGATTCGGCATGCGAATATTGAGAGCAACCTTGAGGATCGGCCGATTCAAGAAGGCGAGGTCCAAACGGCGTGCCAGCAGGCGTGTCCTGCACAAGCAATTACCTTTGGAGATATTAATAATCCGGACAGTGAAGTCAGCCGCATCCGCGAAAGCAATCGTCGCTACGAAATGTTGGCTCAACTGAACGTGAAACCGCGTACCTCATACCTTGCGCGGATCAATAATCCGGATCCGGCTCTGTCTGACGCCGGCGTTTAACATAATTTTAGTCTGAAGCAGAAAAATACTGTGAGCACAACCGCTAGTTCAGGACATACGGGAGAGTTGGCAGCCGACTTCCACCAGGAAGAACCGCTCGTCGGAGGCAACATGAGCTTCCACGAAATTACGGAGCTGGTTTCGGCCCACACCGAAAAGCGAACACCTATTGGATGGCTGGCCGCATTCGCAATTGCAAACGTTGGCGCACTCATCCTCGTAGGATCGATTGCATACCTCTTTTGGAATGGTACAGGCGTCTGGGGACTCAACAATCCTGTCGGTTGGGGCTATGCCATTGTAAACTTCGTCTTCTGGGTCGGTATCGGTCACGCCGGAACGCTTATCTCGGCGATTCTCTTTCTCTTCAGGCAACAGTGGCGTACGGCAATTAACAGGTCCGCTGAAGCCATGACCATCTTTGCCGTCATCTGTGCACTGGTATTTCCGGGGATACATGTTGGCCGTGTTTGGGCTGCATACTGGATGCTGCCCATCCCCAATCAGATGGAAATGTGGCCGCAGTTCAAAAGTCCACTGCTCTGGGATGTTTTTGCTGTCTCTGTATACTTCACGGTTTCCCTGATCTTCTGGTACGTCGGCCTCATACCCGACCTTGCAACCCTCCGGGATCGTGCATCGAAAGGACTTCGTCAGAAAGTGCTGGGTGTATTCAGCATGGGATGGACCGGTGCCAACCGACACTGGCGCAACTACGAGAAAGCGTATCTCCTGTTAGCAGGTCTTGCTACGCCACTTGTTCTATCCGTTCACTCCGTTGTCTCGTTTGACTTTGCCGTGTCAGTTGTCCCGGGGTGGCATACTACAATATTCCCACCCTACTTCGTTGCGGGAGCGATTTTTTCGGGATTCGCGATGGTCGTCACGCTTCTCGTGATAGCACGCAAGGTCTACAAGATCGAGAACATCATTACGATCAACCATCTCGAGAAGATGAACATCATCATTCTCATGACAGGTACGATGGTCGGGTTTGCGTATATCACCGAGTTCTTTATGGCCTGGTATTCAGGCGTCGAGTATGAGCAATACGCGTTTATGAACCGGGCAACAGGTCCTTATGCATGGGCATATTGGACGATGATGTCTTGCAACCTTTTCTTCCCCCAGTTTTTCTGGGTAAAGAAGCTGCGACGAAGCATTCCCTTTATGTTCTTTGCTTCAATCGTAGTCAATATCGGGATGTGGTTCGAGCGATTCGTGATTACGGTTACATCGTTGCACCGAGACTACCTGCCTAGCTCGTGGGACTATTATTCTCCATCGATGATTGACGTCCTGACATTGATCGGGTCGTTCGGACTGTTCTTCACCTTGTTCCTGCTGTTCCTGCGCTTCATGCCGATGGTCGCCATGTCCGAGGTCAAAGCGGTCAAGCCCGAAGCAGACCCACACTTTTATGATCACAGTGGAGACGGACACGCAAAGGGTATCCCGACGGTGACGACTCCACATTCGGATTAATTCCGGGAAAGATTATGATTCAAGAAATTGCAACACAGGTAAAGTCGTCGATGTCAATCTACGACGCCCGCAAAGACCGCGTCTATGGCGTGCTCGCCGAGTTTTCGGACCCTGGCGCCCTATATCACGCGGCGGAGGAAGTTCACGAGGCTGGCTATCGCCATTTCGATGTTCACAGCCCGTTTCCCATTCACGGGATGGATAAGGCGATGGGCCTCGGTAATTCCAAGGTTGGTTATGCCGCATTCATCGGCGGCCTGACGGGTCTGGCGACGGGAATTCTGCTGCAGTGGTGGACTGGCGGTGTCGATTACCCGCTGAACATCAGCGGCAAACCATTTTTTGCATTTGAGCCGTCGATTCCTGTCATCTTTGAGCTAACAATATTGTTTTCAGCTCTCTCTGCAGTGGCTGCCATGTTTGCTCTTAATGGACTTCCCCGGCCTTACAATCCTCTTTTCTATTCGGAGCGTTTCAGGTCGGTAACAGATGACGGGTTTTTCCTGCACATTGCTGCCAGTGACAAGAATTTTGAGATGGCGCAGACGGCCAGTTTTCTGCAGCACATCGGTGCCACGTATGTGGAGAGAATTGTAGACAAAGAGCACGCAGACTAGTCGTGAATGCTATCAGAAATATGAACAGAATTACCTTACCCGCACTGATTGTCTTCTGTGTCTCGCTTGTTGGATGCCGTGGGACGGTGTCAGATAATCCGCCGATCCATATCAATCCGAATATGGACAGACAGGAGAGGCTTGACCCGCAGGGTCAGACTGATTTCTTTGCTGACGGTCGGGCGATGAGAATGCCAGTACCGGGTACCGTGGCCCGTGGATATCTTCGAGACGACAACGTCTTCTACGAAGGGCGTACAGCTTCTGGTGCTCTTGTCCAAAGATTGCCACTCCCGATGACGCGTGAATTACTCAATCGTGGACGGGATAGATACAATATTTATTGCTCACCCTGTCATGGACTGGATGGTGCGGGTAAAGGCCCGATTATCGCAGGCAACTTTGGACTCGTGCCCGCTCCGACATACCACAGTCAACGGTTGGTGGACGCGCCCGATGGTCATCTTTATGATGTTATTACTGCTGGATTTCAGACGATGCCATCGTATGCCCAGCAGATACCTGTTGCAGATCGATGGGCCATTGTAGCATACATCCGCGCGCTGCAGCGAAGTCAACATGCACTCGAAGGCGACATTCCGGCGAGCATTTTGGCCGAGATTCAAGCTAACGCAAACGTTAACATTAACTAGATCATTTTATGTCTTCAAATTTGCGTTCCAGCTCTATGCTGACGTGGTTGATCGACCCGTTCGCACCAACGGAAGCCTCCGCGCGGCCTGACTATCGGCCGTCTCGTGGTGCATCCATGTTGTGGATTATCCCGACGATGATTGGCATCGCGTTACTAGCAGTAAGTTTTGTTGGCTGGTCAATTGATCCCTCGCAGTTTTATTTCTCGTACCTGATAGGCTGGACCTTCTGCCTGTCTATCGCTGTCGGCGCCCTGTTCTTTGTACTAATTCAACACCTGACCAAGGCTCGATGGAGCGTCGTGGTCCGACGTATCTCGGAAGCATTGGCATGGTCGTTCCCATTACTTGCGGTCTTGTCGATTCCGATATTTTTCGGAATGCACGACATCTATCACTGGACACATGAGAATCTTTATGATCCGGCTGATTCGCATTACGATCCTATCCTTGCGGGTAAACGAGCCTACTTGAATACACCTTTCTTTCTTATTCGCGTAGTCGGCTATTTCGTAGTCTGGTGTGTGTTGGCATACAAGCTCTATTCCTTATCCGTGCAACAGGATTTGAACGCTGACCCCGGCATCCCTGCACGTCAGCGAAAAATAAGCGCAATCGGACTACCTCTCATGGCTGTCACGACAGCGTTCGCATCCTATGACCTGGTGATGTCTGCTGATCCGCACTGGTTCTCAACAATGTTCGGAGTCTACTTCTTCGCCGCATCCTTCTGGACGGTCCATGCCCTCATCGCGCTTATTGCGATACTCCTTCAACGAAGTGTCGGCCTTCAAACGATCGTAACGAAAGAGCACTACCAGGATCTCGGCAAACTGATGTTCGGATTCACTGTCTTCTGGGCATACATCGCGTTTAGTCAGTACATGCTCATCTGGTACGGAAACTTGCCGGAAGAAACGATCTGGTATCGCCACAGACTCTCACATGGCTGGGAAGCGCATTCGGCGGTGTTACTGCTCGCACACTTTATCATACCGTTCTTCGTGTTGGCCTCAAGAGGCGCGAAGCGTGCCAAACCGATCCTTGCATTTATGGCCATCTGGTTCCTTGTAATGAACTGGTTTGATATACACTGGCTGCTGATGCCGGTCCATAGTGCCGATCATGCATCGATACACTGGTTGTCGCTTTCCTGTTGGCTTGGTTTGTTCGGATTGATGTTCGGATTTGTGATGTACCGCTTGCGTCGTCACGCCCTCGTTCCTCAGAATGATCCGTTCCTGCCAGCTTCCATCGCATTCACGAATTCCTGACCTCTATAAGCGATTATAATTGCGGGGCGTATTCATTTTAGTTTCACTGCCAATTATGATCCATTTATTTTCGCTGACGTTACCAACATCGAACAGCGGGTGAGATCGCAATGATTGAGAAGATTACGCTCTTGCAACCCCACGATGAAGCGGTTGTCGATGGGCGAGACATTACTTTTGAATGGGAAGACGCTGGAAGCGATTCGACCTATGTTCTCCAGGTTGCGGCAGACCTGGACTTCGCTGACATTCTCTTTGAGCAGGTCTACACCAATTCAGAGCCTGTTCACCTGATTGAACATTTCACCGACGCCGGAGAAGTCCACTTCTGGAGAATGATCGTTCGGCGTCACGGCAGTGAGGTAATTTCGGACGCTGCGTCCTTTACAGCACGACGCAGGGATTCTATCCCGGAATTCATCCCCGTCGTCGATCCGGCGTCTATTTCTGCCGGTGTAGAGCCTGAAGGCGTCGACGTGAAGCCGATCATTAATGCGGTCGGACTTATGGCAATATTTCTCGTGATTGCAGTAAGTATCCTGTTCAACTGGCTGAATCTCGAATACCAGGATGCCGTCGCTGAATCGATCACTCCTGCCGTCAATCCGGTTGTGAGAGACGCAGTTGTCGAGGCCGAGAAGAATATTACGCAGTATGGGAATGCAGGACCCGGAACGGGGGCGTTCAGGATTCCCGTTGATAAGGCAATCGATATTATATCAAATGAAGCGTACGTCGCTTCGGATAGTGCCTTCACCTCAGAACTTCGCCTTAAGTGATGCTACGTTGAAAGCTCTCGGATACATATCTCTGCTAGGACTCTCGCTCCTGTTTACTACGACGGCTTTTGCACAGTCGTCGCTGGCAATACGCGAGCAAGCACTTCTCGAGGGAGTTGGGTTCAATGAACAGCCGGGAGAGCTCATAGCCTCCCATGTACGGTTCACTGATCACACGGGCGAGTCCGTGACCTTTAGCAACTATCTTCAATCTGGGCGGCCCGTTATACTGAATTTCGCCTACTACAACTGCCCTATGATCTGCAGCGTCATGCTGGACCAGCTTGCAGTTTCGTTGAACGAAGTAGACTTAAAGTTGGGCACGGATTACGACGTCGTTACAGTCAGTTTCTCACCCGATGAAGGGACTGAGCTGGCTGAGAAGAGTCGCGAGACTTTTCGGCCCAAGGTTGCAGGAGATGAGGGCTGGGAATTTTTGACGGGTTCTGATGAATCAATTACCGAACTCGCGACTTCGACCGGGTTCCGATACAAGTGGATCGAGGAGAATGGCGAATATGCTCACCCGGCGGCTCTGATTTTCTTGAGTGGCGACGGAAAAATTACTCGTTACCTACATGGTTTGATGTATCCGGCACCCGACGTCAAGAAAGCGCTTCTCGAAGCAGGCGAAGGACGTGTCGGCACCGTATGGGACCAGGTAGTTATGTATTGTTTCCGATTCGATCCTACCGCCAATTCATACGTGATTCAGGCTACCAATTTGATGAAACTTGCAGGGCTGCTAACCGTCGTCGCGCTTGTATTCATGTTAACTTTTTTCTGGGTAAAAGAACGACGTCGTCACGCTGACCTACAGATGGCATCGTAATAATTGAATTATGGGAGATAAAGGGACATTCTGGCTACCGGAAAGTGCTTCCACACTTTCGCCTGAATTGGACGCGTTGTTTTACTTCGTGTACTGGCTGAGCGTTGCCATATTTCTGGCAGTGACGTTTGCCGTTATTTATTTCGCTGTCGAATATCGTCGACGCGACGAAAACGAAGTGCCTCCCATTGTCCACGAAAATAAGGCATTGGAGGCAGCGTGGATCGTAATCCCAACGATTCTGGTTCTCATCGTATTTACGTGGGGTTTCAGGAGCTATCTGAAGCTAAATACGCCGCCGCCAAACTCGTACGAAATCAATGTAACAGCCAAGCAGTGGTTGTGGGAATTCACCTATCCGAATGGCAAAACAAGTACTGGCGAAATGCACGTACCGGTCGACCGACCGATTCGGGTAGTGATGAATAGCACAGACGTTTTACACAGTTTCTTTGTGCCGGCATTCAGAGTCAAACAGGACATCATACCGAATCGCTATACATCCGTCTGGTTTGAAGCAACGGACGTTGGCGAACACGACATCTTTTGTACGGAGTACTGCGGGACACAGCATTCAGGCATGCTCGGAAAGGTGATTGTAGAGTCTGCTTCAGCCTTTAACACTTGGGTTAACACTTCCGATAGTGAGAATATGACACCGGTCGAGTATGGTGCGGTTCTGTACCAGCAGCAGACATGCGTTGCTTGCCACTCCCTCGATGGTTCTCGCAAGGTTGGGCCTTCGTTCCTCGGACTTTTCGGACGACAGGTTTCCTTTACAGATGGCACTTCAGCCGTTGCCGATGAAAACTATATCCTTGAGTCGATTGTGAATCCAGCAGCCAAGATCGTAGATACATATCCTCCCGGAATGCCGCCAGGATATGCATCACTTCCGCCTGAACAACTGAACGCTCTGGTCGCGTTCATCAAAGAACAGCAGTAGGTAAGCGGAGAATGAGCGTAACAGAACAGACAACAAGTACCAGGGAGAGCAAGCCTGCACTGCACTACCTGAATCACGACAAGAGGATTATGTCGTGGATATATACCGTGGATCATAAGCGCATCGGGCTTATGTACCTCGCGACTATTTCTATCGTTTTCCTCGTCGCTGGTGTCCTTGCACTGTTGGTTAGAACAGAGTTGATTGCTCCGGGACAGACAATCGTCAACGCGGACACCTACAATCAACTGTTTTCTCTCCATGGAATAATGATGGTGTTTCTGTTCATTATTCCGTCGGTACCTGCCGTGATGGGCAACTTCGCGATGCCGATTCAAATCGGTGCGAAGGATGTTGCCTTCCCGCGACTCAACCTCGCCAGTTACTATATCTTCATTATCGGCGGCGTGCTCGCCGTTTGTGGAATCGTTGCAAGTTCTTTGGACACAGGTTGGACGTTTTACACTCCGTATTCCAGCCGCCTCGGAGCGTCGATAATCTTTATAACTACCGCCGTCTTTATCGCTGGATTTTCCTCGATTCTGACCGGACTTAACTTTGTTGTCACGATTCACAAGATGCGTGCACCGGGAATGACGTGGAATAGACTTCCACTCTTCGTCTGGAGCATCTATGCAACGAGCATTGTACAGGTTCTCGCAACACCGGTATTAGGGATCACCATGGTGCTTCTGTTTTTTGAGAAGACACTTGGAATCGGAATCTTCGATCCCGCTCTCGGTGGCGACCCTGTGTTGTTCCAGCACTTCTTCTGGTTCTATTCGCATCCGGCAGTCTATATCATGATCCTGCCGGCTTTTGGAATCATCTCGGATCTCGTCGGCACGTTTTCTCGACATGAAGTTCAGGGATACAAGTTCGTGGCGCTGTCGTCCGTTGCAATTGCGTTCCTGGGATTCCTGGTCTGGGGTCACCACATGTTCGTATCGGGACAGTCGGCTATCTCGTCAATAATCTTCTCGTTGTTGACGTATTTGATTGGTATCCCGACTGGCGTCAAGGTGCTCAACTGGGTGGGCACGATGTATAAAGGTTCGATTTCGCTTGCCACACCAATGCTCTATACGCTGAGCTTCCTGATTCTCTTTACAATCGGTGGATTAACTGGAGTCATGTTGGGCGTCCTCGCGGTCGACGTTCATCTGCATGACACGTATTTCGTCGTGGCCCACTTTCACTATGTAATGATGGGAGGTACAGTCGTCGCGGCCCTCGGCGGCTTGCACTACTGGTGGCCGAAGATGACGGGCAAAATGTACAATGAGACCAACGGCAAGATTGCTGCAGTCCTCATCTTCATTGGATTCAACGTTACGTTCTTTACCCAATTCATAATGGGTAGCAAGGGCATGCCGCGACGCTACTACGACTACCTTCCAGAATTTGAGATCTACCATTTCATTTCTACGATAGGATCGTACGTGCTCGGCCTCGGACTATTCATGGCCGCCGGTGGACTTCTTGTTTCACTATGGAAGGGCAAGCAAGCAGGGCCTAACCCATGGAAGGCGTTGACACTGGAGTGGACACATACGTCGTCTCCTCCTGACCCGCATAATTTCCATCATACGCCGATCGTTACGCGTGGACCGTATGATTATCACTTGGCACCAGAGATTTTCGGTGAGTCTGGCGGAGACGGTGCCGCTACCATCCATCCTCCGGAATCCGGTCATAGTCCGACCGCCGTTACCGAATAGTTTTTTGATCGAAGGGATATGAGTCAGTCAGCAGTAGCCGAACATGAGGTGCATACGCACGGGGACCACCCGGCGCATCTGCAGCATCATTTTGTGTCCAGTGAGCAACAGTTTGACGCGTCCAAGATGGGGATGTGGCTATTTCTAATTACAGAAATTCTGTTGTTCAGCGGGATGTTCGTGGCTTATGCCGTATACCGCGTCTGGTACCCGGAGGTATTCCAGAACGTGAGTGGACTCCTGGACTGGAAACTGGGCGGCCTCAACACAATCGTCCTGCTTGGCTCGTCGTTTACTGTGGCACTGGGTATTCACTATGCGCAAGTAGACAATAAGAAAGGCCTCGTTGTCAATCTGATCATTACCGTTCTTTGTGCATGCGTCTTCCTGGTAGTCAAATACTTTGAGTACACCGGGAAATTCTCGCATGGTATCTTCCCGGGTACGGCATACCACCCTCATGGAGACTATGCCGGCTACGATATTGCCTACGCGCCTCAATTTTTCAGTATCTACTTCATTATGACTGGCATACACGGCTTTCATGTCGTGATAGGAATCGGCATCTTTATTTGGCTCACGATTCGAGCAATGAAAGGCCACTTCACCAGTGCTTACTACACACCGGTCGAGTTGTCTGGTCTGTACTGGCACCTTGTAGATATTATCTGGATTTTTCTGTTTCCGCTTCTGTACCTCATTTAGCGAATCGCTTCGCAACGAAATAATTTCTTATGGCTCACGACGCACATAGCGGGCACCATATCACGCCAATCAAAACGCTTATTATCGTTTTTGGTGCACTCGTATTTTTAACCGTGCTAACTGTTATCACAGCTCAGAGGCTCGATATCGGGTCGTTTAACTTGCCTCTGGCTCTCGTAATTGC
The DNA here is from genome assembly GCA_965367755.1 of uncultured Rhodothermales bacterium. Taxonomy (GTDB): domain Bacteria; phylum Bacteroidota; class Rhodothermia; order Rhodothermales; family JABDKH01; genus JABDKO01. Next base: position 2,311 of record CBDUKH010000073.1, on the reverse strand, counting down.
CGGTACCAAGGCGATGCTTGTCGTTACCATTTTTATGGCCCTGAAATGGGACAATCCAGTCAATGCATTGATTCTGGCTGTCGGCGTAATCTTCGTCGCCATTTTTATGGTGTTTACACTTTTCGATACGGCGTTTCGCGGAGATCTTCCCAACGTCGACGCCCAGTCTATATCGGATACTGAGGGCGTGAATCTTAACCATGAGTACCGTTCGACTCACGAAACGGATGGTTCCGGGGACGAAGGGGCTCACTGACGCCCAACCCAGAGGAACTGAACTTCGAGAAACTGTTAAAAAAGTAGCCTCGAACGATTGCAACATTCCCGCCGAATGGCTAGTTATAGGATATAAGAATCCCGTAATGCAATGCCCTGGCTAATTACCCTAATTGTCGCTCCTTTCCTGTTTTTCATTTTGACATGGATCGTTGTGACTTCTGTACGACTCCTTAGGAGAGAGGAGCCGGTACACGTTGAGCGAGCATCTACGTTCGTACATCGACGAACTCGTGCCAGGAAGATAATGGCAGTCGCTGCCAGAGAGGTGCCGGGTAACAATCGTGAAGATGACGAATTTCGGGAAGACGCTTATACGCTCTCCGCAGGATGGTCTTCAGGAATACCTAATTCCTGGCACAGTGACCTCTGGATTCGCCGCAACTGAGATAGCGGAGAACCTACTTTTTCTTTCCTTTCTTTCCCTTCTTGGTTTCCTTGGCCAGGACCTTTTCCAGATTCTTACCGAGAAACGTCCCCAGGACTTCGTACGATTCGTCCATTTTTGTAAGAAGATTGATGTCGTCATCGCTGACAAGTCCTGAAACAACCTTCGCAATGGTGCAGGGTATGCCATGAGTTGCCGCAACGTAGGCGATTGCATAACCCGTCATGTCTGATACATCAGCGATACGCTGCCAGTACGTAAGCTCCGTCTGACCCTGAATAGTATGGTCCTGTGTAATCAGCCGAGCGTCTTTGACCTTGTCGAACGCTTTGACAAGAGGCATCCGAGGATACGTCGGTGCTGAAAGTTCAATGCGGTCGCCCTCAAGAACGTGTATTGCCTGGACGATAGATCCAACAGGGAGGTCTTCAACAAGAGACTGGCAGGATCCAACGTGAATGATTCGGTCGAATCTCATTTCTGAAAGCATTCTCTCAGTTCGCAGAGTAGCCTTAATCTTGCCTGATCCAGTAATAATGATTGTGATTTGATCATCGCTAACCACCTCATTCTCTGCTAATCCATCGAATCGGCCCCGGTAATAGGATTTGAGAAAGGGTCGAGATTCCGCTTCGGTGGCGAATATGATAGAGATCATATGAACAGATGGGTGATTGGCTGGTTAGACGACAAATCAGACCCCTTCAGGTCTACGACAGGTATCGTCCGTTTTTATAATACCTAATTTATGAAGATAATTGAACTCATAGAGAATCGCACTGAGCCTCTAATTTCGTACGAAATCATACCACCGGTCAGGGGTGGCTCGGTCGATGACCTTTTGCAGTTGGTGAGCACGATTATGAAGTTCGAGCCACCTTTCATTGATGTGACGAGCCATTCGGCAGAAGTGCATTATGAGGAGATGCCGGACGGCACCTGGCGTCGTAAAGTAAAACGAAAACGACCCGGTACACTTGGCATATGTGCCGCAATTAAGGGTCGGTTTGGAGTTGAGACCGTTCCACATCTTCTCTGCGAAGGGTTTACTCGCGAGGAGACTGAAGATGCCCTTATCGAGCTGAACTATCTCGGCTTGCAAAATATCATGGCACTTAGAGGGGACAAGAACGGCTTCACAAAGCCGCTTCCGGCAAGTAAGTCTCGCAACCGGCAAGCTCTCGAGCTGGTGGAACAGGTTGCTGAAATGAATGCAGGGCACTTTCTGGAAGAACTTATTGATGGAGTACCAACGGACTTCTGCGTAGGGGTCGCGGGCTATCCCGAGAAACATTATGAAGCACCGAATCTTGCCTGGGATATAGCGAATCTTAAAAAGAAAGTCGAAGCAGGCTCCGACTATGTCACTACCCAGATGTTTTTCGACAACGCACACTATTTCTCGTTTGTTGAAAAGTGCAAGGAAGCGTCTATCAACGTGCCGATCGTAGCCGGCTTAAAAGTTTTAACCTCGCGAGCTCACTTGAAGACGCTGCCGAGTCGCTTCAACATTGAAATACCCGAAGCACTGGCAGCTGAAGTCGAAGAAGCAAACCCCGACCACGTAGCCGATATAGGCGTTGAGTGGGCTATCAAACAGTCCGAGGAATTACTCAACGCAAACATCCCATGCCTGCACTTTTATAT
>CBDUKH010000072.1:0-19398 GCA_965367755.1 uncultured Rhodothermales bacterium | reverse complement strand
CCTGTCGGTAGTAGCGAACTACAGACCATTCTCTGCGACAGGATGGAAAGAAGCTAGTTGATCCTAAACACGAAATATGAATCTACCTGGTCCTCGGTGCCATCGTATGGATTGAAGTGATGTCCGTATCCGTCTAAGCTGGAATATCTTTCTTGAATATCCTCAATGTGAGGTACAAGCAATTGTCCCAGACCTTCAAATGCGTCCGCTTTTTGTATTGCGTGGATAGCGTTGACATCGACCTTAAGAATATCTGCAATAAAGTGAGCATCAAAACATCCTAGCATGTACAGATCAGATAGTAGCTCTTCTTGCTGGATTCTATCGATCTCTTCTTCATGGATAAAGCGATACCGATTGTATACAGTGAAGTCATTCTCACCGTTTTGCCAATACTCGGTTATATCGCGTATTTCTTCTGGCTCGAAGTCGTAGATAGACTCTTTGAGCGCCTCAACTAGTTCGCGTAGGTTTATATCTGATGTTAGATTATTCATCGCTGCTTACCTGTTTGGTTTAGTGTTGTTGTTGATCCTGTCGGTAGTAGCGAACTACAGACCATTCTCTGCGACAGGATGGAAAGGAGCTAGACTGCTTCGATCAATTCTTTAATCTCGTTCACATCATCGATGAGCACGGATATTGATCCCGTTATATCCATATAAGTACAAGTGCCGTCGGCGTGCTGATATTCGTCCTCGCCAATCGAGCATAGCGAGAATAAAAAATTATCCCTTTTGTCGGACCAAAATCCGGGACGATATTCAAGCGTGAGAGTCACATCAAAGTCTAGCGCTTCAATGACTTCTGTGACATTTTCAGGATCTACGCCGAAATGATCGATCAATCGTTCTCTTATTGTTGGTTCGCAGTACGAAATATTATCTTGCAGCAAGTCGCCAAAATCGTTTGTCCAGTCTTCGCTACCAACGTAGTCGTTGACGTACTCTTCATGTATCTGCGTCTTTGCATCAGAGTCATAAGGAGCGCAATAAGCAAAACCTTGATCGTCCTCCCAAAGAACCCAGTAAAGGCTGCCTACTTCGACTATATCATATCGGCCGTGCCTTTCACTACAGCCGTTCATCATTACATCCCAAATTTCAGTTATAATCGTTGGTGAACCCTGAAATTTTCCCTTATCGGTTATGACTGGGAGATTATCGAACTCATCGCGTGAGATATGCGGATACGGTTTGTTCATCGCTGTTTACCTGTTTGTTTGGTTGTTGTTGTTGATCCTGTCGGTAGTAGCGAACTACAAGGTCATTCTCTGCGACAGGATGGAAGGAACTAGGCTACCATTTCGATGCCAGAGCTGTCTATGTCCTCCGATAGATACTCCAGATCAATTTCATCCAATAGGCCATGGCCCAGTTCACAGACTAGTCTGGCTAGTTTCTGGATAACATAGTCTCTGGAGATACTGGAGTGACTACCGTTTAGTAGTATGTCTCTGGCTTGAATAAGTACTTCTAAGCGCTGTCTGGCTTGCGCTTCTTTCTGGGATTCTGCAGTTGATACGTGCATCGCTGTTTACCTGTATGGTTTAGTGATTCGCTATATGCTTGATCGTATGTTACGTTGAAAAGTTAAATCTTGTCAATAGATGTCTGTTGTATTCACGGTTCTTTCATCGTATCTTAACATTGGTTTGGATTCAATGCAGCTGCTGCCATTAATTGTGTGCACGATAGTAAAGTACCTTGCACGTATGCAGCGGCATCGATAACAGTGATATGCCCGACAAACCACGCGCACAACAACACGAATTTCTACCTGTGATAAGATTAATTATCATCGGTTGACCTAATGAATCGGCGTTTCTCAACCAAAAAAGCACCCCCCACCCCCCATCCAGGACCGGCCCCCATGCTATACATGGGGAGTGCTTGAACTGACAGGATAATTTTTACCCGGCATGGATATTCCCTGCAAATACTATTTCGATCTGATTTTCGTTGACGAGAGGCCACAGGCTACTCTCACGCTAGATGGCAAATTTTTTCATGGGGCTGGAGCTACCGCGACCGATGCAGTTAACGCCCTGGTCAATGACCTCCGGCTCGGCGGCTACGCCGCCTCGCCGTCGAGCGATATGTCTTATATCACGGTTTCTTTCGATGAGCCGAACGCTGTCACGAGAGCGGCAATAAGGAAAGCAAGATCCTCAACGAAAAATCAGGATTCTCACATGATGGCCAAAGGTGACCTTCCGCCTCTTTACAAAAAATTTCTGGATAAAATTTTAGCAACCCTTGAGGCCAAGAACCACGACTATACCGGGAGTGATGATCCGTTCGCCAATTTTCGGGCGAGCTCGGTGTATGGTATTGATCCCAGGAAGGGGATTCTGCTGAGGGCCCAGGACAAGTTTATGAGGATCAACACGCACATTGAAAAGGGAGCCCTGATGGTAGAGGGGGAAGGCGTGGAGGACGCGATCGCGGACGTGATCGGGTACATGCTGTTGATGTACGGTATGGAGGTAGAGGCTGGTGATGGCGCGGATAAGAGTCAGTCCGAAGTATAGATGGAAGGACACCAGGGCTGCCTTCCATTTTTTAGCATCCACGATGCCGGATCAGGAGCGCGTGATGATGAAGGGCAGCAAATTGTGGTACAACCGTATGGACGAGATTTTCAGGAGCTGCGGTGTGTACGTTATCGTTTTTGGTGACAAGGACAATGCGCTCACGTTCCTGCCGTCACCGTTTGCGAGGAAGAATGTTTTAGTGGATATATCCCTCATCAGTCTCTGACTGAGTGCTTTGGAGGGGAGGCTGGGTACGACCATCCCCGGCCACTTTTCAGGTAAACAAGCGATCGGGTTTTGGAGTGACCAAAGCCAGGATGAAAAAGCGTAGCCAGCGTAAGTACGTGTCCAGTAGAAAAGGGCGGCTGGCGAAGTGTCTCGGTGATGCACGCAAGAGGGCCCGGCGTCGGGGGCAGGAATTTGGTCTTGATCGGAAGTGGCTCTCGGAACGATTTACGCGGTGCAGTGTTACTGGAATAGAATTTTCTTACGAGCCAAACAGCCCCTTCCTGCCGTCTATTGACAGGATCGACAACTCCAGGGGGTACACTCGAGACAACTGCCGTGTAGTGTGCTGGATCTATAATTGTGCACGTGGGCGGTTTACCGACGAGGATGTGCTAAAGATGGCTTCATGTTTGCTTAGCCGCAATTATGATCGAGTTAACGGCGTATCTAGTTAAGCCAGATGCTGAGTATGTAAATCCTGACACCTGCCAGTATGCACCCGAGGACTATTATGTGTCGAGGACGTGTCTTGAAGTTGACCGGATACAATATCACTGTGAGTTAAAAGGTCACGATCATCCTGGTGTTAAATGTGCGATCCGGCTGGACAGTGGGGATGAGTTACATGTTTCAGAGTCATATCAGTGGATAAAGCACGTCCGAAAATTTGGAGAGCCAAGTGGCCAGTAAGGTTACGAAATGGATTCCCCCGAAGATTGGAAAGACCGGGCACCCGTACTGGGTAGAGCGATTAATACGCGAGACACGGTTCATCCAGGCGATGGAATTAAGGGCATCGTTTCTGGTTCATGGAATAGCTATCAGGGGGCAAGTAGAAGAAGCGGTCGCTCGCGTTGCTTTCGGGGACAATGAAATACCGATTGCAAATTACAGGCGGTGCTTCCGGCAGCCGCTGGTCCGAATGGCTGCTTCACTGTATGTCCAAAGACAGATTGAGCTGATGGGAATTACAAAGGAAGATATTGTTGAAGGCTACAAGGAGGCGATGATGCTGGCTCGCAAGCTCGATCGTCCGAGAGACATGGTTGCCGCCTTGAAGGAGCTGGAAAAGTTTGCTGAAACTGAAAAGACAGCGGACATCGATTATCTCGACGAAGAAACCAGGTCGTTGCTTCTTGATTTTGATGAAGCCAGATACGAGGAAGTTGAAGTGGATGAGGATGGCGCTCGGGCACTTGTGTACGACGCTATGGAGATTGACATAGATGGCCCAGGAAGGAAACCAAAAGATACTTCTGATGCGGAAGCGATTCTTGCAGAAAGCATCGAAGAACATGGTTTGGTTTGGGAGGGCGATCATGCCCTCTATGATCCGGAGGGAGAGTCCTGAATTTCACTACGAGATAGCTGAAAAGTTAATGTCGCCAGCGATCAAGAAGCTGGTGATTCAGGCTCCACGCGGATTTGCAAAAACCACCCTGGTAGCGGTGGTGTTTACACTCTGGCATATTTTCGTTTCTGACTTTGCCAGGGGTGAAGAGAGAAGGCCCAAGTTTGTTGTCCTGGGAAGTAAGTCGCTGCGCCCTCACACGATCAACCTTCTCGAGACAATCAAGAATATCCTGGAGGACAGCAAGGTTCTCAAGGCGATGTTCGGTGACTGGGGGCCGTCGACTGCTGTTCGATGGACTACCACTGAGATTGTCCTGAAAGATGGTACCACCGTTCTTTGCAGGGGGGCTTCTCAGCCTATCAGGGGGCTGAACAAGTATGGTCGTAGGCCAACGCTCTTTGTTTGGGACGATCCAGAGGATGAAAAGAACACCCGGACCATTGAGGCGATGTCGCAGAACATGGACGTGCTTCTTAAAGGGGTCCTTCCGGCGCTCTGCACCGAGTTTGGTGACAAGGTTGTGGTGATCGGCACGCCACTACACGAGCGGGGAATGGTTAATGAGCTCGAACGCATGGCCGGGCTCGAGTCAAAACCTATTCTCGACAAGGAAACAGGCGAAATTATCGCTGAGTCGGGGTGGGTTTCGCTGCATTATAGCGGCATTATTCATGGTGATGACCAGGAATTGTCCGAGGGTCGCAGTTTGTGGCCTGAAAAGGTGCCGCTAGAGGTCATGTTGGCCGAAAAAGCGGAGTATGAAGAGGCTGGCAAGCTGTCGGTGTTCTATTCGGAGACGATGTGCGAGATTGTCTCTGATGCTGACCGTGTTTTTGCCAAGTATGGCCTCTGGAATGGTCGGTTAGAGTACAAAAACGGCTATCACTTCCTTGTGGTAACCCATATAGGGGACCAGTCGGAGCACAAGGGCAAGCGCAAGCTGTCGCTCAAGGAGCTCAAGGAGCCCAAGATAATCCCTGTGAACGTGTTTATGGGGGTTGACCCGGCCAGTAGCACCAACTCGAGGGCTGACCGGACCGTGATTATGCCTGTTGCCATTGACGCGAAGGACAATAGGTACGTTTTGCCCTACTGGGCTGGTAGGTTCAAGCCACTCCAGGTAGCCGACCAGATTATCCGGATGGACAGCACCTATCTGCCCATGAGGATTCGGATTGAAAAGGTTGGATACCAGGAAATGCTCAAGGAGCAGGTCAAGGGTCGCACTAAAACTCGAGTATCCGGCGGCAAGCCGCGATCTGAAAAGAAAACCGATCGGCTCGAGGGAATGCAAGTGCATTTTGGTGCCGGGAGAATGTGGCTCATGTCGGAGGGTATGAGCATCCTGGAAGATGAAATGCTCATGTTTCCATCAGGAAGGCACGACGACACACTGGATGCCCTCTATTATGCCCAGGAAAAGATGTTCAAGCCAAGTCATGGCGTAGAAATGTACGGCAAAACCACGAAGCCAAAGGCTCCAAAGCGTCGAAAAGGAGGGTCGGATAACCCTACATGGATGTCAGTTTAAGCAGCTTATAATAAATGTTCCCATGATTATCAATGGTTGGGGAACTAAATTCACGCAATCTCAATAAACGGTTGTGGACGAACGGCCTTCAAACGGCCTAGAGGATGAGGATACAGGAGGAAGACACGCCAGCAGGCGGTTCAGGCAAAGACCAGGAGGTGCAGAAGAGCGAAGACCTGTTCATGGTTTATCGTGATGCACAGAGCTCCTGGAGCGAGCGGGCTCTAATAAACGATGCTTTCGCAAACGGCAATCAATGGCTTCAAGCTGATATTGATGAGCTCAAGGAGAGAGGGGAGTCTCCGGTAAAGCACAATGTTACGGGCGCTGCGATCAAGGCCAAAATAGCACTTCTTACCGCAAACAGCCCTTCTTATCAGGCCGCAGCTGAGGAGGACAGTGATGTCGGCATGGGGCGTGTCTTCTCCAATATCTTATCCTACATCTGGAGACGCTCCAACGGCAATCAGCAACTCAAGATTGGACTGAAACACTACTGTCAGAGAGGCGGTCGTGTTATTCAGCATGTGTTCTTTGATCCTACTGCAGACTTTGGTAAGGGTGAGGTGTGTTACAAGATCATCGACCCTCTCAAGGTCTATCCGGACCCCAACTCTGCAGACCCGCTCTTCCGGGATGCTGCTCATGTTCTGTACAGCGACACGATTACATGGGACCAGATTAAGAGGTTTTACCCACAGTATGCCAGCAAGGTTAAAGAAGAAGGTGTTCCTACTTCGTTTGACGAAAACAACTTACATGCTGCCTACACCGATGAGCGACCTGTTCAGCTGGGCAAGCAGATCAAGGAGGTCTATCACACCAAGTATCGTTTGATACAGCGGCAGACCCGGATCATGGCTAAGTTCCAGCGGGTGTTTGACCCAACGAGTGGATGGGAGGCGATCTTTGAGAAAAAGGAATATGAAGACTGGCTGGACACCAAAGGATTTTTGGTGGGCAATGACCAGGGCGAAGACGCGGTTATAGGTGGCTCGGAGCTAGAAGAGATTGCTACAATTTACGCTAGCATGGGTGGAGACGGTGAGGCTCCGGTCACCTTCCATTACAGACAAGAAGTTACACCCGAAGGTGAGATTGCCGTTGTCCCGACACCTGGTATTGAAGATGAACAGTCCAGAGGCACGACCCAGGTTATAGCGCCTGTGCCGATGCGCACTCTTTTAGAGAATGGACTGTTCGATACTTACGAGTATGACCAGCCCCGGATTCAGGAAGTCCTTACGATCGGCGGCGTAAAGGTGTACGACCAGGTATTGCCCGTTGATGCCTACACGTTTGTCCCGATCTACAATACGTTCAATGGCAATCCATACCCCTCTGATGATGTTGATGATGTCCGAAACATCCAGGAATCACTCAACTTTACGCAGCAGAAAATTGCGCGACATTTGGCTTCGTCAGCTGGCCATGTTGTCATGGTTGCCAGGGGCACGATAGACGAGTCTGAGCTCAATCATAAGCTCAATCGGCCGGGTACGAACGTGGTCTATTATGACCCTGATGATGACCTGCCTGGTGGCGGAGTGATTCATCTTCAAGTTCCGCCTCTTAATAGCGAGGTTTACCTGGAGATTGATCGCAAGATTGCAATGATCGAGCGCATCATCGGTGTTTACGAATTTCAACAGGGACAGGCATCGAACGCTCCAGAGACATTTCGGGGCACGATCGCTCAGGATGAATTTGCGCAGCGACGGATCAAGTCTGACCTGGACAACATCGAGGCCGGGCTTGCAGAGGCTGGCCGCATAGCTATCCAGTTGGTACAGGCATACTGGACCACAGAGAAAACTTTCCGGGTGATAAACCCGGCCACTCAAGAGCTGTCGGAATTTGCGATCAACGAGATCCAGTACGACGACTATTCAGCTCAGATCAAGAAGATCAACGATGTCACTGTAGGGACTTACGATGTCCGTGTTATCGCTGGTTCAACCATGCCGAGCAACAGGTTTGCACAGCAAGATTATTATCAGGGCTTGTATCAGCTCGGGTTGATTGACCAGGTTGAGTTCCTCAAGAAAGCAGAAGTATTCGACATCGAAGGTATCCTTCGTCGCAGTGGAGAGATCCAACAGCTGCGTGGATATGTCGAGCAGCTTGAACAACAGATCAAGGATCTGAATGGAGACATGCAGACATCTGATCGAGAGGTAAGACACCTTACTAACCGGGTTGAAGCAGAGAAATTTAAAGGCAGCCTCAATAAGCTGAAAAATCAGATCGAGGCTGAGGATCGAGTAGACAGGATGCGAAGAGAATTCGCATTGCGAGGACTCAATAACAAAACAAAGGATTCAAATGGATAATACAAATTCCGTCGACGAGCAGAATGAAGTGCCTGCAGGTATGCGCCTGGCTCCCACTGAGGTCGAACCTGACGCTTCGCAGGCTCCGTCAATAGACAAAGGCTTGGTGACGGAAGGGGTAGAAGTGGCTGGCGAGCCACAGGAAGAACTATCCCCGGCAGAAAAGAATCGCCGAGAGTTACAGTCACGTGCAGACAAGGCAGAGAGCGAGAAGGATCGGATCATGGAAGAGTTCGAGTCCCTCAAGTCTCAGTTTGAACAAGTCAAGCCTATCGCTGACTTGATCGACAAGGACGAGAGGGTTCGTAACGCACTCCTTGACGCGATGAATGGTTCTCAGGGTGGACAAGCCGAGGCCACTACAACGGCACAGCCTCAAGCGCCTTCACTTGAAAAGCCTGCAAGACCCACAAAGCCCGTTAACTATAGCCCCTGGGATGCGCTTAATGACCCAGGCTCCGATTCGGCTAAGTATGACACTGCAATGGAGCAGTACCTGGTAGACATGGCAAACTACAGCGTGTCGGTCCAGGAGCAAGCTGCGGCGAGAATTGAGGCTGAACGCAAGGAGGCTGCCGAGCGGCAGCGCCTGCAGGATCAGGAAACTCAGATTCGCAACCAGTGGATTACCGACCTGACATCGAAGCATGGGTTCTCAAAAGCTGATGCTATGGAGGCTACAGATTTTGCATCGAATCTTTCAATGGAGGACATGCAGGAGATCGTAGCGACATACTTCCGGCACAAGCTAAAGGGAGCAAGCGCGGAAGAGGCTATGAAGGCAGCCAAGAAGCAACAGCTCGACGAGGAGGCCAAGCGGCGCACAGCGCCCGTGTCTGCTGCGGCGATTGTTGGTGCTGGTGAAAAAGAACAGGATTCCAAGCAGGAGTCAGCGTTCGTCGTGCACAAGCAGCGATCTATGGTTGGCCTAAAAAGTTAAACCGATAACCATTTAGTGTAGAGGATTAAGTAGAGATGGCAACCACTCAAACACTAGGTATAACGGGGGTACTTTACAACGAGCGACGGAAATTCTATCTCGAAGAAGATTTCGTTGCTCATCTGCGCCCAGCTGTGACCCCGTTCCTTTCTGATATGTACAATATGGGCGCAGTTCAGGTGCCCGATCCAGACTTCAAGGAGTTTGAGTATCGGGATTCATTCTTCGATCGATACATCGACGTGAATGATGCTAGTCCTGGTGCCTGGTCTGATCCGGGTGCTGGTGCTGGTGCTCCAACTGCAACGATCACCACAACCTTTGATGGGGCTGTTGGTCTTTCAATCGACGACTCTCTTGTTGGGTCGATTTTCCGTGTATTTGCAAGTAACCTCACGACCGAAAAGGGTAACGTGCTTGTTACTGCAGTTTCCGGAAACGACCTGACACTTAAAGCTGTCGGCTTTGAGAGTGAGGACGACCTGATTGTTTCGGCTCTAGCCGATGATGATCGGTTCTTCTGGATCGGTTCGGCACACGGAGAAGGTGCCTCAGCGCCGGAAGCCTACAACGATGAATTGGAGTTCGTATCCAACTCAACGCAGGAGTTCCGCACCGCTGTCAAGTTGACCACGGCACGCCAGAAAGCAACCACTCGAGGTGGCAACGACGAGCGTTCTCGCTTGCGTACAGCTCGGTTCAATGAGCACAAGATGGGCATTAACTCTGCCATGCATCTTGGCGTTCGCACAACCGGACTGTCTCAGGGTGTTGCAAAGAACACTTCTGGCAACGTCACCGACAATACCCATGTAGGGCATGTCACTGATGCGAACGGGAACACTGTCCGCACAACGATGGGACTCGTTACTGCTATTCAGCGGTACGGTGAGTCCTCGTCCTCGGCTGACGACCAGAACATCTTCGCTATTGCTTCTTCGAGTTACACTTACAGTGACTTCGTGGATGACATGGAGAAAGTGTTCCGGTATGACCCGAACGCGGGAGTGAAGAAGGCTTACTGTGGACCGAGAGCATACAGCTACTGGTCCAAGCTCGACGGTTCAACCGGGCTGGCAGGTAAGTCTACATGGTCTGTGAACGTGCAGAATGGCGAAAGCGAGCTTGGCTACAATGTCAAGATCGTTGAGTCTCCACATGGGCTCCTGCAGCTCGTTCGAGACAATTCGCTCAAGGGCCCCTACAGCGGCTACATGGTCATTCCGACTGACGGCAACGTCCGACTCGCCAAGTTCGAGGAAGATGAGTTTGCTACGAACATCTTGACAGACAACAACCCACGTGTCTTGAAGGATGAGTTCTACAGCAACGTCGGTCTGATGATTCGACTGGTAGAGTCACACTCACTGATGAAAGTAACGTAGTCAGTTCATCGCTAAAATCACAAGGGGGCTCCGGCCCCCTGTGGTTTTTCCTATATAAGAAAACAATGTCGATCAAGAAAATTCCAGAAGACCATATCGCCTTGACTGGCAACGGACTTGCAGCAGCAATCTTCCAGATACGCGATGCGGTCAACATCCTAATCGAAAAAGAAAATGCCAGGGAAGAAAAGTCCATTAAACGTCCCGCGAAAAAAAATACAGGGAAGGCCAAAGCCGTACCCGATGCCAAAGCCCAAGCCGCAGACAAGGAAGGGTAAGTAGTACAAGGGGCACAATAACGAGCGATGAGTTTTCAGTCACGAATTGAGGATTTGATAGGGACCATTGATGACACCAGTGGTTTAGATCAATTCCTCACTGATGCCGCCAGGCATATACTACCGCTACTTCCAGAGGCGATGTTAAAGAATATCGCCAGCCGGTCCCTGGTTTCTAATGACCAGGGATTCGTTAGTACGAGTAAGATTGTGCTTTCTGTAAGCAGGGGTGGTTACCCGTGTCGAGAGGTAGATGAGACGCAGAAGCAGGTTGTCACCAACACAGCCTCGCTCTTCCTGGCCTCTGCAGAAGATCCTGTTTTTTATCAGGAGGTTGGTGCTACAGACACCAGATTATTTGTTAAGCCAGACCCGGCAACGGGGGCTGAGGCATCGTTCTCATACGTGTCATATCCATCGGTCACAGCATCATCAAGCTCGATCACTGGATTTCCAATTCATGCAGAATCGGCGCTGGTTCTTTACGCAGCGGTGCGAGTGCTAAACAAGCGCATTGACGACCATGCACAGGAAGAAGATGTCGAGTTAATGGAAGCTACCAGGGCGCAGATTGCCGAGCTCGATCGCAGATATGAAGAAGAAATTCAGAGATTAACCAGAGTTGACCAGTAATGGCTACCCAGGAAGAACTTATTAACCTGGTACAAGCGCAATTCCCGACTCAGGCTCGAGCGCATATCCGGTTTTACTTGAACCAGGCCGCAACTGAAATGAGCGAGTCGGCTCTGGTGATTCGGGAGGCCAAGACGGTCGAGTTGGACGGATCAGCAACGCAGTATGCACTTGACAGTGACATCCTGCGGGTTACTCGAGTAGTCTGGAACGGCAGTCAGCTGCCAAGAATGAAGTCTCCGATAGAACTACATGAGGGTGACGGTTCGGTTGCTGCCTACCGTGTAGACGCAGGAAACATTCATGTAGGATATGTTGCGAGTAAAACCCTGAATCCACTCCCGACATCAAATGGTGATGTCACAATGTATTGCCGCGTCAAGGTTGATGATCTGTCGCAGTTTTTAAGGCTGTACGATTCCGATGGTAATGCGATTGTCGACTCTGATGGGAACGATGTTTATGTGGTGGGGGATGCACTCACTGAGGGTCCTGGGCTTCCCGCAGCCGTGCAGATAGGACTGGCGCATTATGCGCTGAGGGAGTTCCATATGGCTGCTGGGAATGTCACGCAGTCACGTGAATATGACAAACTGTGGAACCGCGCAGTGAAGGTGGCCAGGCGATATGCCAATCAGAACCAGAATACTTTTGAGGACCCAATTATTTATCTGTACTAATGCCCAAGTCGACCGTTGAAATACGGCTTTTTAATCAGGGTATGATGGGTAGTGTGGACTCAAGGGACGTACCTCTTGAGTCCGCTGTGTATTCGGAAAACCTGAATCCTGTGTCCGTGCAAGGAAAGTTGTCTGGCATTGAGGAGGATGAGTTATTCCTGACTGGCGCAGACGGGAAGGCTTACTCGCTGCTCAAGGACGGCGATACCGCTATTTTTTATGATGGCAGCGACATAAGGGCAATCACCGGAATTGGCTCGTCACCTGTGCTTGGATCGTCCCTGTCCAATCCTGGGGCACTGTCATTTGCTGATTCTGTGTCGGATGGTAAGGCGGCACATTTTGGGCTTGGCACCAGTGCTGATCCTGAATGGTTTGGAGAGATCGACTACGGCCAGTTCGGAGGATCGGCACCATCTGGCATACAGGCAGAGAGCGCCCTGTTGAAGTCAACTCCTATTCGGACAGTAACCGGGTCTTCAACTCCTGCAACATCGGAAGACGAAACGATTTGGGCAACCGGAAGAACAATCCACGCCTATGTATCCCTGGTGTACGATGGCTACCAGGAGGGGCCACTAAAAGAGGTTAAGACGTACACTGTCACCCCGGCAGACCCTTTTGGCTTCAAGAGCCTTACGCTCGATGTGGGAGTAGATGACGGACACGCTGACTGGAACAAGCGCATCAGTGGAGTCAATGTGTATCTCGGGGAGAGTATCGGATCTGATGATACAGTGCTTACCAGTGAGCCCTCATTCATACAGCACATAGATATTAATGATGCTGGGTGGAGCAATTCTCCTGTTAGCAAGAGCAACTCGATTACGATCGAGACAATAGGTAGCCAGGACTATGCTTCCCGTACCGGAGTGTCATCCGCTGTAGAACATTACGACATTCGGTGGGGACTCTCTACGAGTAATAGCGCCTATCATTTTATTGGTCGATGTCAGCATGACGACCTGCCGGAAGCCGAGAGAATGATTTTTAGGAGTCGACCCTACAGGTTCAATGTGTTTGACTGGGTGAACGACTTCGTTATTCTTCCGGAGAACCCGGTTGCCCTGCAGTATTTCGATGGGAGGATCTTTGCGTTCACAAAATACAGGACGTTTGAGATTGACGCATACACCCTGGACATAGGCAGGGAGCATAGCGGTGTCGGATGCTTGAGTCAGGACTCAGTAGTTGTTACTGACAAGGGCATGTTCTTTGCCGATGAAAACAATCTGTACATCCATGATGGTACAGCAATTCATCCTATTGGAAACGGGGTTCTAAAAAATGACGAAAATACGAAAGCCTCATGGCTTGATGCAGACCATTCTACGTATTCCCCGATCTGTGCTTATGACCCTCGCCTCGATGCTTTTTTGGTGTCGTACATTAATGGCAGCGATAGCACTGTTTCTACACTTTCGTTCCGGTCAGCGCAGCTCCAAACCATAGATATACCCAGGGGTCGATGGGATCATTTCCCAAGCTCCTACACGTCTCTTTCAGGAGTTGTGATGGGTGCAACAGGAAGGCCGATCATTGGATTCGACGGCAACCTGTACAAGCTCTTTGGTGCTGCGACCAAGAGGGACTGGACTATAACATTCAGGGAGTTTGCGACACAGGAGTATGCGAAGTATTACCACGCCAGACTTTACGGCGGGGACGCTACTGTAGAATACTCAGAGGATGATGCTGCATTTCAATCGGCTTCTACAAGTGCTGATGGTTCGGGCGTTTACAAGGCAAAGGTAAATAGCAGCTCGTCCAGGTTGTGGAATCGCGTTCACACCTTCCAGCTTCGTGTTTCTGGCACTTCATCACAAGAGGTTGATTCGGTTGGCGTGACAACCAGGAGGCTTATACAGACATGAGCTCGGTTCTACGATCACCACAGGGAATTAAGGATAGACATATCCAGAAGAAGATGAACGAGTTTGCTCGTTTGATTCAGACCTACGTGCAAGAGAACGGATCATCATCTTCATCGACTTCTGTGTCAACCGCTTCAAGCGGGGGAGGATCTTCATCCTCGTCTGAGGAAAAACTTTCATGGCTCGGGTGGTAAATGGCTATCACTGCATCTTCTCTTGCTGACGGCCAGGTGGCTACAACGAAGGGTACCATCTACACGTCGTCTGGCATTTCATACATCAAGTCGATGCTGTTCCATAATTCAGGGGCAAGCACCGAGACACTAGAGTTGTTCATTAAGCGCTCAGGTAGTTCGAGCAGGGCAATCGCCACTGTTGAATTAGCGATAGGGGAATACATGGTGTGGGATGACCCCATATCACTGTCGTCCAGTGATGTCATAGAGGCATCGACAACGAGCGCAACATCTGTTGACTATACAATCACTGGTGCTACAGAGTGAAGGTATTCACTTCTAAAGGGGAAATCAAGACCAAGCAGATTACGTCTGTCGGCAACCTTGATGATGTCGGGGACGTGGACGCATCTTCTCCATCTGACGGAGAGGTCCTTACGTTTGTGTCTAGCAGTGGAAACTGGGAGCCAAGTTCTGCCGGGGCTGGAGACATGTCGTCTGCGACATATGATCCGGCATCAGTTTCGGAGCAGCTGGTAGGGGAGACAGCAGCGCAGACTCTCACAAACAAGACGCTCACCCAGCCAACGATTACGCTTAAACAGGGTGCCTCGGTTGCACCCACTTCTGAGGGTGATGTCCAATGGGATACAGATGATGACCAGATCAAGGTAGGCGATGGGTCTGGCACAAAGGTTTTTTCTGATGACAGCGTGGTCCAGGACAGGGCAAACCACACAGGGACTCAGAGCATGTCAACGATAAGTGATGCAGGTGCTCTGGCTACCCAGGACACTGTAGGGACAGCCGAAATTGACGACGAGGCTGTTACGCTTGCCAAGATACAGCATATCGCTACCGATTCATTGCTGGGTAGAGACAGTGCGTCTACAGGTGATGTAGAGGTTCTCACGGCAAGCCAGGTCCGGACCATCCTTAATGTCGAGGACGGAGCAACTGCCGACCAGTCGGATGCAGAGATAAAAACTGCTTACGAGAATAACGCTGACACGAACGCATTCACTGACCTTGAGAAGTCCAAGTTAGCAGGTATTGATAATTCTGCTACTGCCAACCCTAATGCTATTGAGACTGATGCTTCCGGAGAAATTTCTGCTCTCACAGAAAAGGCTTCTCCTGTTAGCGGGGATCACTTATTGATCGAGGATTCTGCTGACTCAGACAGCAAGAAGCGTGTCCAGATAGGTAATCTTCCGGCGAGCACCCCGGCTGCCGACTCTATTACAAACACAGAGCTTGCGAACATGAGTGCCGACACCATCAAAGGTCGGGCTAATGGGGCAGGCACAGGTGACCCGCAGGATCTCACGGCAACTCAGGTCAGAACGATTCTCAATGTCGAGGACGGGGCAAACAATTATTCCCATCCAAACCATACAGGTGACGTTACCTCCAGCGGTGATGGTGCCACGACGATAGCTTCAAACGTGGTTGACAACACGAAGTTGGCTACCGTTTCAACGAGTACAATCAAGGGCAGGGTTACTGCCGGAACAGGTAATGTCGAAGACCTTACGGCAACTCAAGCGAGAAGCATCCTTAATGTCGAGGATGGAGCTAATAATTATTCGCACCCTAACCACACTGGTGATGTTACTTCTGTGGGTGACGGCTCTACGACTATAGTAGATGAAGCTGTTACCCTGGCCAAGATGCAGCACATTGCTACCGATTCTTTCCTTGGGCGTGATACTGCCGGGACGGGCGATGTGGAGGTTCTCGATGCTGCGACTGCACGGTCAATCCTTAATGTTGAAGATGGCGCTGATGCGACTGATGCAACGAATGTTGCAGCGGCAGGCGCGGTCATGGATAGTGACATCAGTTCTAACGGTGTAGTTGCTCGAACAGGGTCAGGATCTTATGCGGCTCGGTCGGTAGCCGGAGGCACGGGTATTGATGTCACCAACGGTGACGGAGTGTCAGGTGACCCTACTGTCGCTATTGACTCGACGGTGGCAACACTAACGGGATCACAAGCGTTAACAAACAAGGATCTAACAGACAGTTCTAACAAGCTGCGGCATGTCAGATCAATCTCGATAGAGAGCCCGACTGACTCTGAGGATATTACGCTCTTTCATACGAGTGTTGCCATAACGATCACACGATGCGTTGCGGTGCTTCGCGGGTCATCCACCCCAAGTGTAAGCTATAACATCAAGCACGCTGTCAATGATCGAAGCGCTGCTGGCAACAGCCTATGGTCTTCCGATGAGGTAATCACATCGACCACCTCAGAGGATGCGGGAACCACGTTCAATGATGATACTGTCGCGGCAGACTCTTTTGTCTGGCTGGAAACTTCCGCACAATCAGGCACGGTGGATGAGCTCCACGTAACTCTGGAGTATACGGAGGATTGACGTGGCAATAACTCCGACTGTTCTTTATGAGAGTGGATGTCAGTCGTCAGGTTCTGCGACGTTCACGACATCATCGATAAGCCCGGCGGCAAATTCGGTGCTGGTAGTAAACGTCTGTCACATGACGACAGGTGGCTACACGATTGATAGCATATCCGACACATTTTCGGGTAGTGGCACCTGGACGCTCAGGTCCGAGCCAGCAGTTGTAGGCTCTCGAGTGACAAGGAAGGTGTTTGATTGCCAGATGGGTTCGAGTCCAGGATCTGGTACGATAACAATAACCTTCTCCAGTTCATCGGCTGACCACCAGGTAGTGACGGTGGTTCAACTGGCGGCCTCTGGGACGATAACCTTTGTGAATGAGGCTAACGGTGGCGCTGCAACTCCGTCTAATCCAGAGACAGCTACTATCTCGGGATACACATCAGGAAACCTGAACCTGGGATTCTTTGGAGGAAGGGACCAGTCGGGAACCGACCCTGCAGGATCTGAAACGGAGATAGGCACTTTCGCTGGACAGGTTGGAGGTACCCATAATGCACAGACAGTTCAATACATCACATCCAGTGCGAGCAATACGTTCTCGCCAGGTAACACAGCTGGTAACAGGTGGTGCTCATATGCAGCACTAGAATACTCTGAATCTGGAGGCGGCTCAACAAGAAGGATATTTCATATTTCGTGACGAGACGATGGGACTAGGAAGATTTTTAAAAAATAATGCAGGGCTTATAGGCAGCATAGCAGGCACAGCAGTCGCTGGACCAGGCGTAGGTACAGCTATTGGAGGCGCTTTAGGGAGCGCTGTTGCAAACTCTGGTCGACCACGCATCCCGGAGGCTCCGGAGCTGGGGCACAACCTTGCCAGTTTCGCACAACAGTCATTGAGTCCTAACCTCGGGGTTGACGCAGCGATCCGATTAGCTTCAAACTCAAGTGGTAGTATTGCTGACCATCAGGCGGCTGCGGCCCAGCAGGGATTGAGTCGATCAGCAGGCACCTCTATTGCTTCACGGAGATTTGAGGCTGCACGAAGACGCGGTGCTAGCGATGCGTTTAATGCGCTGAGCGGATTTCAGTTAGCCGCTCGTGGTCAGGCACTGGGAGCACTCGGTCAGCTTGAGTCTATCTCTGCACAACAGGATCTTGAGCGTAGTAGAAACAGGGTTTCATTCCTGAATCAAGCATTAAGCGCTGGAGGATTTGTACTCGGAGAACATCTTGGTGCAAGGGCTGGGCTACAGGGTACATCTTCGAGTCCAGTGGGCGCATCATCGAATCCAGCAGATGAATTTGATAGGCTATAGGTTATGGCGTTTTCGTTTGTAGACACATTTATTCAGCAGTACAACACAGCCCGTCAGCGTGTTACTGATGAACGTGCAAGACAGGAGCAACTGGCTATCAGAAGAGAGCAGCTTCGTATTGAGCAGGAGCGATTACGTATTGCCCGTGCAGCAGAGGCTCGCCTTCTAGCATCCCAGGAGCAGGCAGGAAGATTGAACGCCCTCCGGATCAGAGAGGCGGAACGCAAAGAGTCTTCGGCTACGCTTCCGATTCAGTCAGGAGAGCTGGAGTTTGCCAGGGATCTTGGGATTAACCCCGAGGGACTTGATAGAGAGGCGTTCCAGAATCTCATTAACGACAAGCTATCCCTTATCGAGCTCGACGTTAGAGAGCAGTTTGCACGGAACCAGGCTCCGAGAGACCATGAATCTGACTCCAGGATATTCACTCCAACAGAATTGTCTGGCGAAATTTTCGAGTTACAGCGTCTCCTTGACGAAGGGATTGTCAACGAGGATGGCGAGACAAAGAAGCCAACGGTTGCTCAGGCGATAGCGCTCAGAAAGCAGATCACTGCCTTGAAGAGCATGAAGAGTTTTAGCCAGGAAAACCTGGATAAATATATCCAATTGCGCAATGCCCCGGCAGCTCCCGACTCTACGTCTACGGTTCCTGCTGTAGAAGGCACAGAGCCCACACCTGATAGCGATGGTACCACCAGGTCAAGAGTTTCTACAAGTGATGTCTTTGGTGGCCGCACAGAGCGGGTGCAGGAGCGATCCAAGAAGCTGACGAACAAGAAACAGGATAAGCCCGACAGTGGCTCTGGTATCCAGCGTAACGACGGAGAGAAAAAGGACCCGTTTTCGATATTTAACAACTGATGGAAGTCCTTAATTCCGACAGTATACTACCAACCTTCCGAGAGGCCAGTGGCGGACTGGACTCATTCACGGATGAGGATCTGATCTCCCTGTATCGAGAGCGAGAGGGACTGGGGGACCTGGGTGATTCCGAGGTTGCCGAGATCATAGAGACTCGAGCCTCACAGGTTGGCAAGGTTCCTGAGAACCCGAGCATTATCGGGAAGCTGTATAGTGCCGAGAACTCCATTAAGCAGTCGGTGGGTCGGACGGTAGCTGCAATACCTAAAGGCATTTCTGTACTGGCCAGGCGCATCACGCAAAACATGTCTCCAGATGCTCGTCGCTTCTGGTTAGGCGGCGAGGGTAATATCGATGACTCAGCGCTGTTTCAGCTTGGAGAGTTTATCGAGGAAGAGATCGAAAAGGCATACCCCACTGATCCGAGGCTACAGGAGAGCTTTGTTTTCAACACACTCCCGCAGGCCATCGGAAGCATGGCCACTTTTATAGCGGCCAGCCCTCTTGGTGGCGGGGCGACAGCTACCCTGGGCGTTACCGGGCAAGTATCCGGATCATTTGATGAGGCAATCGCCGAGGGCGCTACAGAGGATCAGGCTATTGAAGCTGCATCCAGTCTTATTAACATCGCTGGAGGCGCGTCAGAGGCGCTACCTGTCGGTAGAGTTATTCAGAGGGCATCAAGGCCTCTTGGCAAAGGTCGGCTGATACAGGGGCTTCTAGGGGCTTTAGAAGAAGGATCTCAGGAGGCCGTGCAGACCGCCGCATCAAACCTTGCTGCAATGCGCGTGTATGATCCGGACCGGCGCATTGACCAGGGTATTGCTGAGCCAGCCGGGGCAGGTGGTGTTATCGGATTTATCACCAGCTTCACAGCTGCAGCGATGGG
>CBDUKH010000071.1:0-19498 GCA_965367755.1 uncultured Rhodothermales bacterium | reverse complement strand
TGGCTCATTGACAAAGGGGCCAGTACTGACCGGGACCTGTGCAACCGCAGAAGTAGAAAAAGCAAACAGAAGAAGTGGCAGTACTGCTAGATACCGAATCATTGATCGAAGTTTTGTAGACGGGTTTTTGTCTGTAATACGCTAGAACGGGGCGAATCTAGCGCGGTTTCTAAAGGATGTGTGTATTTATCCGTGCCGATAGAACGACGGTAAGTGCTGGTTATTGTCCATCAGCCTGCATTCCTTCCTTGTTTACACGCCCGAAACGTCGGTCTCGGTCCTGAAAATCACGGAAAGCATCATATAGTTGCCCTCGTCGAAAGTCGGGCCAGAATGTCGGTGTGAAATAGAGTTCTGAATACGCAATCTGCCAGAGCAGATAATTTGACACCCGAAGCTCGCCACCCGTTCTAATCAGCAGGTCCGGCGCTGGCATGCCGGCGGTAGCCAGGTTAGCCTCAACCATGTCTTCTGTAATATCTTCAGGAGTGATCGTCCCAGATTGTAAATTGTCGGCAATTCGCTTCATGGCATTGGTAAGATCCCATCGTCCGCTATACGACAATGCCATATTGAGTGTCATCCGTCCTTCCGCAGGTGTCGCCTTGATCGATTCATTGAGCTCCTTTCGGACTTCTGGTGGCAGCATGTCGACAGCACCTAGAGCTCTCAAGCTTATTCCGTTTTTTCGCAACGTCTCGGTCTCCTTGCGGATTGTCCTGACGAGCAATTCCATGAGTGCATCGACCTCGGAAACCGGCCTTAGCCAATTTTCTGTGCTGAATGTATAGAGGGTCAGATATTTGACCCCGACTTGGGCACAGGCCTCGACAATGTCTCGTACCGATTCAACCCCTTCACGGTGGCCATGTACTCGTGACTTACCCTTTTGCTTGGCCCAGCGACCGTTCCCATCCATTATGATGGCTACGTGTTCCGGAATTTTCCCGCGCGCCTTAAGCTCGTCCTGCTTTTTCTGATCGCCTTTGTCTGCCATTCAAAAGTTCACCGGGTGGATGTCAATGTTCATGTTGAGGCAGAGGGTCACAGGCGCATGATATCGTTCAATATGAGGAATATCATGAAGGCGAACAGGATAAACATCCCGATATTCTGCATGATCATCCGAAGCTTGAGAGAAGGTTCACGTCGCGTGATGCCCTCATACAACAGGAACATAAGATGCCCGCCGTCGAGTGCCGGGATTGGCAGAATGTTTACGATGGCCAGTGTAATAGACAGGATCGCCACGATTCGCCAGAATGCTGCCCAGCTGTGCTCCGCTGCCTGCTTGGTCACCTTCGCAATAGCGATAGGACCGCCCATGTTTTCACGCAGGTTTTCGCGCCCGCTCACCATTCGACCAAGACCGGTGACAATCAGCTTGGTATGAACCCACGTGTCTTGAATGCCTCCGACAAAAGCCTCTCCGACGGTGTACTTGTCGCGAACTAGTCCAAACTCGTTCCAAAGCAACGGTCCCGAGGCATCATAGATGCCGATGCCGTAATGCGTTCCGGTTGCGGTTTCAATTTCACGTGGCGTAAGCGTATTCCTGTACGCGGTAAATGATGCTGGACTGGCATATGAGCTGTCGACGGATGCAGCGACGGGCGTTTCTAGCGTGTCGGATCTGAGCCATACTATGTTCAGAGTGCGGCCTTCAGCTTCCCCGATCTTCTCTGACATTTGCTGCCAGAATTGTATTCGAGTCGAATCGATCATGACAATGCGATCGCCTGCCGTTAGGCCGGCAGCGGCGGCTGGAGTGTCCTCGACGACACCACCGATGATAGCTGGGACATAGCTAACGCCGATATCCATATCGCTACCCAGGCGGTTAAGCTGAGTCATTATATCCTGGGGCCCGGTGAACGTCATCGACTCACCGGCTCGCTCGACGGTTATCTTGAACTCGTCCGCAGTTAGTGCCTCAATGTCGAAGAAATCGCTGAAGCGCTCGAGTGGTTCTCCATTCACGGCAGTAATACGGTCGCCCGTTCGGAGTCCCATGTCATGCATGAGAGACCCTTCGGTGACGTAGACGCTATCAATATTCTCTGCCGGGATATAGGTATCCTCGGCGTTCACTTTCAGGAGAAAGAAGATTATTGCGGCAAGGATAACATTGAAGATGACGCCTGCAGTGATCACGATAACTCGTTGCCAGACAGGCTTGGAGCGATACTCCCACGGTTCGGCGGGTTGATCAAGCATGTCATTATCGAGGCTCTCGTCTACCATCCCTGCAATTTTGACATATCCACCGAGTGGAGTCGCACCCAGCACGTATTCCGTTTCACCAAACTTCTTCCCCAGGATTACTGGAGGGAAGCCTATGGAAAATCGCTCGACACGCATTTTGAAGAGCTTCGCAAAAAGGAAATGACCCATTTCGTGAACGAAGACCAATACCATGATCGCCAGGAGTACGTATATGACGTACTCAAATATTTCTATTACTGTCTCCATTATCCGGTTTTTTATTGGAAAGGCGGGTCATTATCAAACGACCCCGTTCAATGAGTGCCTTCGTAATTCTGTTCCATTAGTTTCCGTGCTTCGCGATCCGTGTCAATTAGATCGTCCAGGGACGGTGTGTCTACTACCTGGTGCTGTGACATTGCCAACTCGATCGCTGACGCAATTCGAGTAAATGGTAAAGTACCATTCAAAAACCTCGCCACAGCTGCCTCATTGGCAGCATTAAGAGCCGCAGGCATGCTTCCACCCGTTCGAAGAGCGTCGAACGCCAGAGAGAGACATGGGTATCGGTCGTCTGACACGGATTCAAAGTTAAGCTCTGCGAGCTGCTGCCAGTCCAGTCTCTCGTTTGGCGCAGGCCATCGGTCGGGGTACGTCAAAGCGTATTGGATTGGAACCTTCATGTCAGGTACTCCCAGTTGCGCCATTGTTGACCCGTCGTGAAACTCGACCATAGAATGGATGACTGACTGCCGGTGTAACACTACCTCGATCTTGTCCGCTGGCATATCAAACAACCAATGCGCCTCGATCACTTCCAGACCCTTGTTCATCATAGTTGCCGAGTCGATCGTGATCTTGTCACCCATAGACCAGTTGGGGTGTGCCAGTGCGTCTTGGACAGTTATATCCTCAAACGTTTCAAGCGCTCGATCCCTGAACGCGCCCCCGGAAGCTGTCAGAATAATCCTGTCAACTTTGCTTGCGTCCTCACCTTGCAAACACTGAAAGATGGCTGAGTGCTCGCTATCTACCGGAATAATGCTTCCGCCGTATTTACTTATGGCATCGTAGACAAGATGCCCGGCAACAACCAGTGACTCCTTGTTGGCTAAAGCAAGAGTCTTGCCAGCTTCGAGAGCTTTAAGTACCGATTCAACTCCGGCAAAACCTACAAGAGCAGCAAGAACAATATCGACGTCCGGGTGCGACGCTATCTCGCAGAGTCCCTCCTGTCCGCTAAGCACGTGACTGTCAGTCGATGCCAATGCGTTGCGGAGTTCATCATAGCAGTCGTCGTTTCCGATAACGACAAACCGCGGCCGAAACTCCAACGCCTGCTCAATGAGGAGGTCAACGTTATTATTCCCACTCAGTGCTAAGACCGAAAACCTTTCAGGAAACGTTCGTACGACATCAAGAGCCTGAGTGCCAATTGAACCGGTTGATCCTAATATTGCCAGTCGTTTCGGTGACATTGCTCTCTGGGCGGCGAATTGCGACTCAAATCACGTATTCGATGATTTGGAGCTTCGTAAATGTTAGATCTGCTGAAAAACGAAGTTGTATTGGACTGAAGTGAAACTTACGGTGTCCGATAGCAATATTAAAGCGAGTTTTTAACCAACACTGAGGTCGTTGATTTGCGCATTCTACCGTTTCTTCTTCTTAGTGCGCTGATATCACTTCCATTGAACGCGCAGGACAATCAGGCAGATATGACTGCCCGATTTCAACTTGCCGACTCTTACCTCAGGTCAGGCCAGTTCGATCGCGCTATTCCTATTCTGCAAGACCTTTACGCAGAGGACCCGGACTCTCACGTCTTTCTAGTTAAACTGAAACAAGCGTACGAGAACACAAAGCAGTATGCTGAAGCGATTGCCGTGCTCGACGACCGCATCGCATCCGACGGGCCATCTGCTGTTCACCTGGCTGAAAAGGGTCGCTTCTTCTACCTTGATAATCAGGAAGATCGTGCACTCGTAGCGTGGGATGAAGCGGTCAAGAGCGACCCGACCCGAACTGGGACCTACCTGGTGGTTTATAACGCGATGGTTCAAAGTCGTCTGTACAATGAGGCAATCGTATTATTGGAGAGCGGCAGAGAGACGATTGGAAATAAGACGCTTTTCAGAAAAGAACTAGGACGCCTGTTCAGTCTCACATCGCAGCCCACACGTGCGATGGAAGAATATCTTGGGATGATAGATGCTGATGCACGGCAACTTGGTGTTGTCAAGTCGCGCCTCTCACAATTTTCTTCCCGACCACAGCTCGTGCTAGAGAGTATCGAGGTTACGGAAAATGCCGTCCGAGAACAGCCGCTCAACCGGGCATATCGCGAATTGCTGGCCTGGCTTTATTTGGAAGCGGAGATGTACTCGAAAGCACTCGACGCAAATCGCGCCATCGATCGGATGGAAGGCGAAGAGGGCAGGATTCTTTTCAGCTTTGCCGCTCGCGCACTCAGTGCAGACGAATATCAGGTTGCACTCGACGCGTACGAAGAAATCCTGACACGCTACCCTGATGCTGTCGTTGCGCCGGAAGCTTTACGGGGCCGCGGCGAGGCACTCGAGAAATGGGCGAGGACTTCAGGACAAGCTGCCACGCGAAGTGCCGATGGCGACACGATGGGTCGTTTCCGAAAAGCAACGGAGGCTTACCGGGCGTTCATTTCTTCTTACCCTGCGAACGGCAATTACCCGTACGTATTGCTACGCCTTGCCGGCATCGAGGCAGACGTGTTTGATGAACCAGATTCTGCTCGCGTCAAACTCAACACAATAATTGAACGCTTCCCCAATCATCCTGCTGCGGCAGACGCCTCTTTTCAGGTAGGCAGAATGCACCTGCTCGCGGGCGAACTAAACGAAGCCTTCCTGGCTTTCTCCCGACTCGAGGAAAGCCTTCGGATTGGAGAGCTGGCCGAAGATTCCAGGTATGAGCTCGCCCTCATTCATTTCTATCGCGGAGATTTTGTCTCTGCTCAAACACTGGTAGACGCACTGAAGGAAAACACGTCTACCGATATTGCCAATGATGCGATCGGATTGAAGCTGCTCCTCCTGGAAAACAAAGGCCCCGACTCACTCGACACTCCGCTCAGGAAATATGCCACGGCTACCATGTTACAGAGACAACGCAAGTTTCTGCAGGCTCTTAGCATGGCCAATGAGCTGCTTGGAGAATACGCCAACCATGCCATAGCGGATGACGCTCGGTTCCTCCGTGCTGACCTCCTGCACTCCCTTGGACGAATTGAGGATGCTGTCCAGGCATATGAAGAAATTCCCCTCATCCACCCAGAGAGTTTTTTGGTAGACAAAAGCCTTTTTAGGGCTGCCGAGATTTATGAGATAGAGTTTGGCAATCTGGACAAGGCTATCGAACTGTATTCGAAAATTGTTAACGAACATCCGGGTTCGCTCATGGTATCCGAAGCACGGACCAGAATACGATTCTTGCGAGGTGACGATGTATAGCAATTTCTTTCAGCGCAGTATTTGCCTGGCTATTCTATGCCTGTGTCTCCTCCCGCGGGACGGTTACTCGCAGGACATCCTCATCCCGATGGACGCCACTCAGACTAATCATCTTAAGGCATACGGCGTGACGTTCTGGGTACTGGAGGGCGGTACTGATGTTGACTGGCTCCTAAATTACCGTGGCGGTTCCTTTCTTCTACCCGCGCTGCCCGAGGTTGAACAGGAGCTGAGGATCAGAGGGGTTTCCTACGAAATACTTGGCGGTGCTGATGCTTCGCGGGTTGTTGCTGATGTAGAACGAGAGGACAGCAACACCGCTATTATTAGGCTTGAGAAAACACCACGCATTGCGGTTTACGCTCCAAAACAGACTCTTCCCTGGGACGACGCGGTTCTCCTCGCCCTGACGTATGCCGAGGTCCCCTATGATCTCATCTATGATGATGACATTCTAGAGGGAAAGCTGGCCGACTACGACTGGATACATTTGCACCACGAAGACTTTACTGGTCAGTACGGTAAATTCTACTCGTATAGATCAATGCCGTGGTACATAGAACAACAACGGAACGCAGAAGAGACTGCCCGACGCCACGGATTCCGAAAAGTCAGTCAGTTAAAACTCGCCGTAACGGAAACCATTAAAGCCTACGTTGGATCGGGTGGCTTTCTCTTTGCCATGTGCTCTGGGACCGACACGTTCGATATAGCCTTGGCGGCACATAAGACCGATATCGTTCCTGCAGAATACGATGGCGACCCGATTAATACTGACGCCGTTCAGAAGCTTGACTTCGAAAATACATTCGCCTTTACAGATTTCATTCCGAGCTTCAACGCTGGCGAGTATGAGCATTCTAACATCGACACCGGTCCGCCACCTGCCCAGCTCAGAAATCCCGCACTGGATTATTTCACACTATTTGAGTTTAGTGCCAAATGGG
Organism: uncultured Rhodothermales bacterium; assembly: GCA_965367755.1. Lineage (GTDB taxonomy): Bacteria > Bacteroidota > Rhodothermia > Rhodothermales > JABDKH01 > JABDKO01. The sequence continues at coordinate 12,858 of CBDUKH010000071.1, read as the reverse complement.
ATCCAGTGCCTGCTATGCTAACTCAAAATCATGTAGCTACGATAAAAGGTTTCATCGGTCAAACAACAGCTTTTACCATGAACACCATCAAACCTTCCGTCGTGATTATGGCAGAAGCCCCCGGGAGGTCGCAGGCCAGATATTTACACGGATCGTATGGACAAGGAACGTATACGTTTTATGCGGGTCACGATCCAGAAGATTATCAGCATCTCGTGGACGATCCACCAACCGACCTGAATCTCCATAAGAACTCGCCCGGCTACCGACTCATCCTGAACAATATCTTATTTCCCGCTGCGCGCAAGAAGAAGCAAAAAACCTGAGCGTGCGTCCGATCGTAATTGCCTCACCTTAATTAATTTTCCAGAATGGATAAGACCGTCAACGCATCTCGTTGCGTGATGAATGAGATTGTGCTCCCCAACGATGTGAATTCACTGGGCAACCTCAAAGGAGGCCGACTGCTCCACTTGATGGATATCTGTGCAGCGATATCATCGCAAAGACATACCAACCGCGTGTGTGTTACCGCCGCCGTCGACAATGTGGAGTTCAACTCGGCTATCCGCGGAGGCGAGGTTATTACACTAAAAAGCCAGGTCAATCGCACTTTCAACTCGTCGATGGAAATCGAAATTAATGTCTGGGCTGAAAATACTATTACGAAGACGCGGCGCAAGAGTAACCGGGCGTTCTACACCTTCGTCGCCATGGATGAGACCAACAGACCCACCAAGGCACCACCCATTATTCCAGAAACCGATCTGGAAAAAAAGAAATACGAAGATGCGTTGCGTCGTCGGGAAGTCAGGCTACTTCTCGCAGGCAGGTTGAATCTTGATGACGCTCCCGCTCTAAAAGAAGACTTGCTTGCTTATCTGCGCGAAAGCAAGGAAGATGACGACGAGGGCTAGTTTGCACAGCGATTACTGACCACTGTGTAAGCTGAGGTAGAAATGATTGGCTTGCTCGCTGCAAAAAAACTCCATTTCAATTTCATCCTCAACTCAATAACCACTATTCAGGTTTAACCTGTTATTACTTTGTGAGTGGTGTCCTATTTGGTATTTTGTCGGGAGACAAACGAGTGGATAATTTCGATGCACACGAGGTGCACTTTTGATTGGACGGAAAGATATAGTGTACAGGAGAATTTTAATCACGGGTGCCAATGGCCTCCTTGGTCAATCCGTTGTGCGTCAGCTTTCCGCGAACCCGAACTATGATATCCTTGCAACTGCACGAGACAACACTCCCCGATTCCAATCCAACTCGGGCGGATATATTCCACTCGACATTACACGGCATGCTGATGTCAAGCAGATCTTTACTGACTTTACACCAGACGTAGTAATCAATTGCGCTGCGATGACGCATGTTGACGATTGCGAAAATAACAAGCGCGAATGCTGGGAAGTCAATGTTATTGCTGTCGAAAATCTCGTACGGCAGTGCCGGTTGAATAGCGCAAAACTCGTTCACGTCTCAACCGATTTTGTTTTCGACGGATCAAGTGGACCGTATCGAGAACAGGATAGGCCAAACCCTGTCAACTATTATGGAAAAGCGAAGATCGCATCGGAGAATGCCGTTCGGGTACTTCCAGATGGTTTCTGGACTATCGTCCGAACGGTCCTCGTCTACGGCCATGCCAACAAATTGAGCCGATCGAATTTTGCGCTCTGGGTCATTGACAACCTGTCGAAGAATAAACCCATTAATGTTGTTACCGATCAGTTTCGGTCACCGACTTACGTCGATGATCTGGCCAGGGGGATCGAGAAGACCATCCGCTACGACAAGAGTGGTGTATTTCATATCTCGGGTCGCGAACAATTGTCGGTCTATGATTTTGCGTGCCGGATTGCAGACGTTCTTGGATACGACAAAACTCTGATTTCGCCTGTAGATGCAACGACCTTCCGGCAGGCAGCCGACCGACCTCCTAAAACAGGATTTATCGTATTGAAGGCCGAGACCGAACTGGGTTACCGTCCGTCAACCATCGAACAGGCCGTCCTGGATATGACCGAACGGATAAGGATGGAAGTAAAAGCGTAACCTCCCAAAAGACGCTTTTGTTACACTGGCTTCGCTGAGTTTTCAAGCTTCCCAGTTTACAATAAATTTCCTTGACTCTAGCACTGATCGACCTGTCAGACCTTCTCCCTACTGAATGATTAAGTTTGATCCATAAACAATAGAATATACCATGCTCATTATATCTCGACTTCTTGCAGTATTGCTGTTCGCGTTCCTGTCAGATGCGGCTTTGACTAGTCCGGACAATTCGGTGACTCCCTTTCCTTCGCTGTTGAACACAGCTGACGTTTCGACTACACTCGAAGCTGATCGAGCACAAATCCTTGAAGTGATCAAAAACTTTTACATCGGAGATCATACCGGTAGCATGGAGCATCGCCAGCTTTCAATGCACAAATATGGAGCATACCGCTACGTAGACAAGAATGGCGACTATCAGGAAAGTCGTTTTCAGATCGCGGAAGGAAATGGAGATATGGCCTACACGGAAGAGCTACTCAGCGTCGAGATCTATGAAAACGTGGCCCTTGCGCGCTTGCGTCTCGAAAATGAACGTCGCGAAGAAGCCGAATACAAGTTGATGACGCTGCACAAGTCGAATCAGGGCTGGCTCATAACCGGGATTTCCTGGGGCTGGGGTATCACACACTAGATAAGCGCGATCGGGAGCCGGGGTACCGAAAGCCGCAAAAGACATGAGCCCTTACCAAAGCTCCTGCGGTCAGGGTTAGACTTTCGAGTGTACACACGTACGTCTTAACCCGATTTTACCCGTCCAGATTAAACTGTTCGCATCATCTGTGCGTACATTTTCCGATTCCTACTAAACGAATAGCCTTACAATGCTTGATCTGGCATACATCCGTGAAAACGTTGCGAAAGTCAAACAGGCCATGCTCGACAAGAAGCTCTCTGACCCGGGCATTGTCGACAGACTCGTGGAAGCTGACACTCGGCGACGGGAGTTATTGACGCAACTACAGGAAGCACAGAGCAAAGCAAACAGTGCGGCTCGGAAGATCGGCGAATTGATGCGGGAAGGTCGCAAGGAAGAGGCCGAGAAGGCGAAATCTGAAACCGCGGAGGCAAAGTCTGACATCAAAGACCTTGAGGCGGTAGCTGGGGAGGTCCAGGCCGTGGTCGACCAGTTAATGTTGGACATCCCCAATATTCCACACGATTCTGTACCTGTTGGGGCTACGCCCGACGACAACCAGGTCGTATTTGAGTCTGTACTGGGTCAAGAGTTTGCTTTCAACGCACAACCGCATTGGGACCTGATCAAAGCAAGTAACCTTGTGGATTTTGATCGAGGTTCCAAAGTCACCGGAGCTGGATTCCCTTTTTATGTGGGCAAGGGAGCCAAGCTTCAACGGGCATTGATAAACTATTTTCTCGATCGGGCGGCAGCAAAGGGATACACTGAGTTGCAGAGTCCGCTCGTTGTCAATGAGGCAAGTGCACGAGGCACGGGTCAGCTTCCCGACAAGGAAGACATGATGTATGAGGCACAGCGAGATGGCCTTTATCTAATTCCTACCGCTGAGGTGCCGGTAACGAATTATTACCGCGACGAAATCCTGAACCTCGAAGATTTACCGATCAAGTTTTGCGCATACACGCCATGTTTTCGGAGAGAGGCTGGATCGTACGGGAAGGATGTTCGCGGGTTAAATAGACTACACCAGTTCGACAAAGTCGAACTGGTTCAAATCGTCACACCCGAACATTCCTACGACGTTCTCGAGGAGATGAGAGAAGACGCCGAAGATCTGTTACGTTCCCTGGAGCTGCCCTATCGACGGCTGTTGATGTGTACTGGAGATTTGGGATTTACGCAGGCGAAGAAATATGATCTTGAGGTTTGGAGTGCTGCCCAGAAACGCTGGCTTGAGGTCTCATCGATTTCAAACTTCGAATCATTTCAGGCACGTAGAATGAAAATCCGCTATCGTTCGGAATCCTCGAAGCCTGAATTTGTACATACACTGAATGGCAGTGCCCTTGCACTCCCCAGAATCGTTGCTTCGCTACTCGAAAATGGCCAACAAAAGGACGGTACTGTGCGGCTTCCCGAAGATATCGTGAAATACACAGGCTTCGAGACGATCGGATAGTGGCTTTACGCCCGAATCCGCAACGGTGACTTTAGCTATATGCATTTCTGAGGCGTGAAGCCTCCTATTGGTGTCACCTACCCCTACCAGATTGATTTAAATCAATTTAGGCCGTGGTCGATAAATCACATACTGTGACACCACTAAACCACCGGCCATAACAGGCCACCCTGCCCGACACCACCACAGTCACTATTCCCGTACGGACTGCAAAGTCATTCACTTTCGTGTCGCGAAGGGCTACTTATCTGTTCCTCATAATCCAAAAGATACTATGGGATTAGAGCCTTACACCGGACCATGGACGCGTAAACAAGCCCGACATCTGGTTAGTCGCACGAATTTTGGTGCGCTGAAACGCGATGTCGACAACGCACTCAACGATGGCTCCGCGTCCGCAGCGGCGAGCCTAATCGTTAGTGATGCTGCTTCCGACCCACTTCCCGAAGCCCCTCAATGGTACAACGGGAACGGGTCGACAGGTACTGATGAAATCTACGAGCTGCAGAGAGATTGGCTGGACAGCATGCGGACAAAAGGCTTCATCGAAAAGATGACGCTCTTCTGGCACAACCACATGCCTACCCAGTGGACCGCCAACGACGGCAAGACGAATTATTCTATCGCCCACCTCACCTACGAATACTACAAGTTTCTTCGACTCAACGCCCTCGGCAACTTCGAGAATATTATTCGTGGAATCGGTCGCAATGCAGCCATGCATTACTACCTGGACGGCTACCTCAACGAAGCCGGTGCTGCGAATGAAAATTACGCCCGCGAGCTCCTTGAACTCTTTACAATGAGCCAGTATGACGCGAACGGCTCTGAGAACTATTCGGAAAACGACATCAAGGAAATTGCCAAGGCATTGACCGGATGGACCGTCAACTCAAACAGAGTCGTCGTGTTTAATCAGAGTAGGCACGACAGCAGTACCAAGTCGTTCTGGGGACGTTCGGGCAACTTCGGATACGATGACGTCGTGGATATCGTATTTGAGGAACGTGGGCCCCAGTCAGCACACTATCTGTGCCGTAAGCTGTACACGTTCTTTGTACATGCAATTCCTGATGAAACCATTGTAGCTGAACTGGCTGCCGAACTTGTCTCACAGGGATACGAAATCGAGCCTGTTGTTACCAAGCTATTATCGAGTGAACACTTCTATCAGGACCGGTTTATTGGTGCGCGCATCAAGAGTCCAATCGAGTATGTCGTCGGATTCCTTCGCGAAGCAGAGGTCAATCCGAACGACGCGCTATTGGATCGCGTACGTGACGCCATAACGCCTATTAATCTCGGGCAGGAGGCACTTAATCCACCCAACGTCGCAGGCTGGCCCGGCGTAAATCCTCCCGACGCCAGCGGTAATCCGGGGCACCATACGTGGCTAACGACGAGTACGCTTCCGGAAAGGTGGCAAGTGCTGAATGACATCATTTACAGCAACTTCGGTGCGGAATACGATCCGATAGATCTGGCTTTCAAGATCTCTGATCCATCGTCGCCGTGGAGCCTTGCCATCGATATTGCCGAGACGATAATGCCTTTGGCGCTCGATGAAATCGGCGTACGCGAAGTTGAAGAACCATTTGGCGGTAACCCGGACATTCCAATTCCCGATCAGATTCTGAACGGAGAGCCATACGTCCGCAACCTTTCCAAAATTTTGTTGGATGGGTCCCCATTCTACGAGTGGCCACTAATTGAAGACGAGAATTCGGTCGGCGTTGATGACGCGCGAAAATTCGTACGTGCCTACCTGGCGTATCTCGTACAGTTGCCAGCCTACCAATTAACATAAGATCCTGGAGAAGAGTATGTCCCATCGACACGATCACGATGAACACGTAGCAACGAGCTCACGACACGGAGCTTGCCTGGAGCACGGCGAAGCACATGCCGCCGACCACAAGGCATGGAGCCGTAGAGACTTCATGATGCGCATGGGCCTGGCAGCAGGTGGTACTGCGTTCATGCTTAACGGTCGTCCAATGACAGCATTTGGTCGCACGCCGTTGCTTAGCGCTATCCGAAATGCGGACACCGATCGAGTGCTGATTCTCGTACAGCTAAACGGTGGCAATGATGGCCTTAACACCATTATCCCGGTCAACAATGATATCTATTATTCGAACCGACCGACTATCGCAATCCCCAAGGCCAGCTCCATCCTGCTCGATGACGAAACCGGACTTCATCCAGCGATGTCGGGGCTCCAGGGTTTGTGGGATGACGGAAGAATGGCTGTTGTCCACAACGTCGGATATGGCAGCCAGACGCGCTCCCACTTTGAAGGCACTGTAAACTGGTCGACGGCCAGGAATCAGGGATCTTCGGAAAGCACTGGATGGCTCGCCCGGTATCTCACAGAAGAATTTCCCGATCTTTACTCTAATCCAGTCGACTATCCGCTAGCTGTTCGTGTCGGCGGACCGGCAACGTTGTTCCAGGGTTCGGCGGGTAACCTGAGCGTAACATTTGGCGATGCGCAGGACTTCGAGCGATTCCTGGAACAGGGCGGCTTCTACGATACGGAAGACGTTCCTGCCACAACATACGGTGAAGAGCTGGCGTTTGTACGAAGCGTAACCAATGCTTCGTTCCGATACGTGCAGTCTGTTCAAGACGCTGCCGATAGCGGTACCAACCTCGGCGGATATCCAAATTCCGGACTTGCAAACAGTCTTGCAGTAGTAGCAAGAATGTTACGTGGCGGGCTTGAAACAAATCTTTATACCGTTTCACGCGGTGGCTTCGATACGCACTCAAACCAGGGTGGACCAACTGGTGGTCATGCCAGTCTTCTCGGCGATGTCGCCGGCTCAGTTCAGGCTTTCTTTGACGATCTCGCTCAAGACGGTCTGGACGATCGTGTCATGGTCATGACGTTCTCAGAGTTCGGTCGCACACTTGTTGAAAACGGATCGAGAGGGACTGACCACGGCGCAGGTGCACCGATGATGATCTTCAGCCCTGCCCTGAATGGCGGACTCTACGGAGAACAGTCTGACCTGACTCCGGGAAGTCTCACCGGCGGTGATCCACGGTTTACAACTGACTATCGCGCGGTTTACTGGACCATCGCAAAAGACTGGTTCGGACTCGACGATGCCCAGGTGAATGAAATCGTTGGCGGCAATTATTCCAACCTCGGCTTCGTGAATGAAACCTACAACACATCGGTGACTCCACGCGACGTACCAACAGGTTTCTTCCTCGCCCAGAACTACCCGAATCCATTTAACCCCTCTACTACCATTGCATTCCAGCTGGCAGAAACGGGTAAGGTTTCCCTGTCCGTCTTCGATGTAAACGGCCGGAAGGTTCAGTCTCTAATTGACGACTACCGACCAGCAGGGCAACATGTCGTGGAGTTCAATGGCGGCGATTTACCAAGTGGTACCTACTTGTACCGCCTGGAGACAAAAAGCGGCGTTGAGTCGCGAAAAATGACCCTGCTTAAATAAATTTTTTACCTATCCGATTATCGATAAGATATTTCCTACCAAAATTATGTCCACCATGAAGCGTTTCTATATGAGACCTCAAGCATCCCTGACAGCGGTTGCACTACTTGTTTTCTCACTGTCATTCTCCGGGTGCGACACGGTTGGCGGCGACGCTGCCGACGGAGCTGGTCTCTACCCCGTCCTCATCGATGGCCAATGGGGTTATGTGAATGATAACGGCCGCATAACCATCACCCCACAGTTCACGCAGGCAGAAGCATTCTCGGGTCGAATGGCCGCCGTACAGATCGGAGCAGACTGGGGCTATGTCAATGATGCCGGCGTCGTGAAGGTCGGCCCGACATTTCGGGTTGCTGGAAAGTTCAATGAAGGACTTGCTCCCGTCAGAGGTCTGGACATTGACGCCCAGTATGGATTTATCAATTCGGAGGGAGCAGTAGCGATTGCCGAACAGTTTGAGCTGGCAAAATCATTTTCAGAAGGCCTGGCAGCGGTAAGGGTGAATGGCCAGTGGGGATTCGTCAACCCTAGCGGTGAAATGACGATACCCGCGACGTATTCAGACGCACAATCCTTCTCCGAAGGCTATGCCGCTGTAGAGGGACGCGATGGTTGGATTTACATTGACCGCAGCGGAAATGTCAAAATCGACCCATCTTTTCAGATTAACCAGGCCGGCAATTTTTCACAAGGTCGTGCCGCTTTCGCAACGAATGAAGGCTGGGGATACCTGGATGGCAGCGGTTCTCCTGTAATTCCACCGCAGTACGATGAGGCCGGCGATTTCTCGGAAGGATTTGCTTCAGTTCGCACGGATGGTTTCTACGGATACATTGATGGTACAGGTACCGAACGAGTCCCCTTCCAGTTCAAGAATGCTCGACCATTCAAAGAAGGGCTTGCTGCTGTCCGCATCAACTCCTCCTGGACGTACATAAATTCAAAAGGCAACGTCATCCTGGATCGTTATTGGATGGATGCAGGATCATTTGAAAATGGTGTTGCCCGGATCCTGACAGGTAACTCAGACAATCCAAATGTCGGTTATGTCGACCGTGCCGGAAGTTACGTCTGGTACCCTACTCGATAACGATTTCCACCCAATAGATGCAGCGTATAACGCTGATCAAACAATGACTACTTTATTTAAATTATCGATACGAAGTCTCGCTGTCGCCCTACTGGTGCTCGGCTTTACAGGGTGTGACATCATCCCTGGCGTGGGTGGTGGCAATGACGAAGAGGTTGTAGACCTTTTCCCCGTTCTGCTTGACGGAGACTGGGGCTATATCAATTCTGAAGGTCGCATGATCATTGAGCCTGATTTCAGCTGGACCAGTGACTATTCTGAAGGCGTAGCAGCAGTCCGTCATGGCTACTATTATGGCTATGTAGACCCATCGGGCGAAATGGTCATCGATGCTCGATATGAATACGCAGGGCCATTCTCAAATGGACTCGCCGTTGTAAGGTTTGATGGACGCTATGGCTACATCAACAAGAACGGAGAGTTCGTGATTAACCCAGTGTATACGTCGGCTTATAGCTTTTCAAGTGGACGCGCGTTCGTCAGGACGCAGGATTACTACTGGGAGTTCATCAATAAGAACGGTACGATTATCCGCTCAGAAGTTACTCCGGAATTTAGCGAAAACTCTTCGCCGGTTTTCCGAGATGGCGTCGCTCTTGTTGTTGACAACTCGGGTAATTGGGGCTTCGTAGACGAAACCGCAAGTCCGGTGATTCCGCTGCAGTATTCGTCTGCCAGGAGTTTTGCTGAAGGTCGTGCCGCCATCAAGATTAGCGATAGATGGGGCTACATCAAGACCGATCAGTCAACAGCGATTAGTCCTCAGTTCATTAGTGCTGGTGATTTCGGAGATGGGCTCGCCCCTGTTCGTAAAGATGACAACCTGTGGGGATACATCAACACCTCAGGAAACCTTGTCATCGAATCACAATTTGAAACGGCGCAATCATTCAGTGAAGGCCGGGCTGCCGTTCAGATGAACGGTCGCTGGGGCTACATCGATACCTCAGGTAACATGATCACCGACATCATCTTCGATGAAGTAGCGCCATTCAAGAACGGTCTCGCTCAGGTGGTTCAGTTGATCGACGACGACGAAAGAATGGGATATATCGACCGCGCCGGCAAGTTCGTCTGGTATCCTACCGATTGATTGGTGTTATCGGTAACCAGTTTTATAGTAATGCCGCCTCGCTTCTGCGTGGCGGCATTTGTTTTTTGTCTGATTCGCCACAGAATCGTGACATTCGAAGTAGTCATTCAGCCGATACTTTAATCAACGTGAGCAATCACAATCACCAGAAACCAATAATCGGTGGTACACGCAAATGATTCGCCGAGATTTTTTCAACAGGATAGCTCCCAGTCCCACTGTAGCGCGACCACGTCCAAAGCCTGAACATGTTGCTCCCATCAAACCGTTGTCCGTGGCTGCGGGACTTGAACCTCATACGGAGCCGCTGACTGCGCTGACGGCTGCACATCTGTTGCGGCGTACCGGTTTCGGTGCGAGCCGATCAATTCTAAATGATCTGGTAGGCCAAACCGCCGGGCAGGTCGTGACAGACTTGATCAACGATGCGTTGAATTTACCACTACCTCCCGACCCGGTGTGGGCCAATGAACCTCCTCCGAATCCAACGACGATGCCGGATGAGTTCAACCAATATCTCCAGGACAATAATGAATGGGCACTGGAGTATCGCTACGACTGGACTCGTCTTTTGTACGTGGATGGTCTTCGCGAGAAGATGACACTGTTCTGGCACGACCACTTCGTGACCAACATTAGCGCTTATGTGCTTGCCCCGTTTGCAGTTCAATATCTCACGACACTGCGCACACGTTGTCTCGGCGATTTCAAGCAATTCGTCTATGACATTGGTATCGATCCAGGGATGCTCGTTTACCTGAATGGAACTGACAACAATGCCGGCGAACCTAACGAGAATTATGCGCGCGAACTCCTCGAGTTGTTTACCATGGGCCAGGAGCGAAATGATGGCACTGAAAACTATACACAGGCAGACATTGAAGAAATAGCCAGAGCATTGACTGGCTGGAAAACAGATTACTTCGCACTCTCTTCAGTATTCAATCCATTTCCCGGAATCTATCACGACGATACGGAAAAGACATTTTTTGGTCAGACCGGCAATTTTGGCTATCAGGACGTTGTCGACATCATCTTTGCTCAGCGAGCCGATGCAACTGCTGAATATATCTGCCGAAAACTCTATCAGGAATTTGTTTATCCGGGCGCAGATGAATCCATCGTCAGTGAGCTGGCTCAGATTTTCAAGGACAACGATTTTCAGATTGCGCCGGTTGTAACGGCAATCCTCTCGAGTGCTCACTTTTACGACCCGGAAGTTATCGGTGCGAAAATTAAAACACCGATTGAACTCATCATCGGTTTGCTTTTGGAGACGGACAGTGTAATTCCAGAGGGGACCTTTGAACTCTCGGGTCGGATTTCATTCTTCCTGGAGCAGGTGCTGTTGAACCCGCCCAGCGTCGAGGGTTGGCAGACGCATCATCCGTGGATTTCAACAACATCGTTTCCGATACGATGGCTGGTCCCGGATTTTCTCCTCACAGGAGGCACGGGGCTGGATCTTCTCAATTTTGTGCCGCTGGCCGAACAACTTTACGATCCGCAGAGCCCGCTTGCTGCATTCTATCTGCCCCTGGCTCTCGCCGAGCACTTTATTCCAGTACCGGTGAGCGAGTTAGACATCCAGGACGTCGATGGTGGATTCGCGGGTGATCTGGTCAATAACCCGATACCTCAGGAAATCGAAAATGGACCAGAGTACGTTAAGACATTAGCGAAAGCATTCCTTGCTGGGACGCCATGGTATGAGTGGTATCTCTATCAAGAGAATGCCAATCTGAGAATCTTTGCTTATCTCAGATACCTTCTTCAAACACCGGAATATCAACTAACCTGAGCCACGAGGGAATCAAAATGTGTAAACATCACACTGATAGCATTTTTCCTGATGGCAGGAAAGGAAGCAGTCTCAGAGATAAAGCCGCACACAAGACGGACCATGAGGCGTGGTCGAGGCGAGGCTTTATGACTGGCATGACGGCCGCAGTCGGGGGTTCATTTCTGATCGGAGGTACACCGGTGAGTGCATTTGGCCGGTCTCCCCTGTTCGAAAAACTGAAAGCGGTTGACTCGGAAAGAATTCTGGTATTGGTCCAACTAAATGGTGGGAACGATGGCCTAAACACCGTGATTCCGGTAGACGACTCGCTTTACTACAATGCACGTCCGGGTCTATCAATTGCGAAATCGTCCTCTATCCTGATTGAAGACGGAGTAGGGCTTCATCCGTCGATGTCAGCCCTGGAGTCGATTTATGGCGAAGGTGCCATGGGAATCATTCATAGTGTGGGGTACCCATCACCCGATCTATCGCATTTCAAGTCGACCGACATCTGGATTTCCGGAAGCAGTTCAGACGATGTTCTAAGCACAGGTTGGCCTGGAAGATACCTTGACAAAGTGTATCCAGATTTTGAAGAGGAACCGCCGGAAAAACCGTTGGCTGTACAAATTGGTGGCCTGTCGTCAATGGTATTTCAGGGACCTTCGAATTACATGGGTATGTCGCTTGCCAGCGTAAACTTGTTCTCACAACTGGCCCAAAGTGGGGTCGTTTACGATGAAGAGAGCGTTCCCGGGACCACGTATGGCGCGGAGATGGAATTCGTGCGGAGCGTGGCAAACGATAGCTACCAGTATGCGGAAGCGATACAAGACGCAGCCGCGGCGGGGACAAACTCTGTCGAATACCCCGCAAACAATCCACTTGCTGATAGTTTGGCAGTTGTAGCGCAATTAATTCGTGGGAGTCTCGACTCGAAGATTTATATCGTTTCGCTGGGAGGCTTCGATACACACGCCAACCAGGCTGGCGGACACGCAACGTTGCTGCAGTACGTCAGTGATGCTGTCTCCACATTTCTGACAGATGTGGACGAGGCGGGACGTGCCGACGACGTGCTGGTGATGACGTTTTCCGAGTTCGGGCGACGTGTTAATGTTAACGGATCTAACGGCACGGATCACGGGACTGCCGCTCCACTATTCATTTTCGGAAGCGGTGTTGAAGGCGGTACGTACGGCAGTCTCCCTAACCTTGCCAATCTTGACTCGAACGGAAATCTGATCTTT
>CBDUKH010000070.1:0-19537 GCA_965367755.1 uncultured Rhodothermales bacterium | reverse complement strand
CTACACCACCGAAGGCGATTATGATGTGACACTGATTGCGTCAGCAGGCAGCATCGCTGATACGGTCTCTGCCACGGTCTCCGTCAGTGATCCTGGCAGTGGTAATGGTCAAATCTGGTTTGCTGGACACAGTTACGCTCGTAATCTCGAAGACATGGCCGGTTTAGGAGCAGACATAGCCGGATATCACGGGGGTGAAGGATTTCTCTCCGATTGGTATGCGGACCGCTCGACAGCAATCGACCCCGGGTTTGGCAGAGAACATTTCTTCTTTATTGAATGGCTCCAGTTTCAATCGCAGGTTGATGCGTCGGTCGCAGCAGCCACTGACATTAAAAATTACCTTGAAGCCAATGGTGTTAACGAGATGTACGTCATGACACAGTGGTTTCAAACGGAACCCGCATGTAATACGCATGGCCTGATATGCGGACCGGATGGTCAAGACCTCTTCAATGATATTTATGGTCAGATGGCGAGTGCTGCCGGAGTGACACTTATTCCGGTCGGGAATGCGTTCGTACAAGCGACTCAACTTATTCCGGGCGTTGTGCTGCATTCTGATGGGACTCACGCAAGTGCTGAGGGAGAATATCTGCGCAACGTAACTATCTATTCATTCCTATCCGGCATTGACGCACGTACGCTTCCGGATCTCGGCATGCCGGACGCGACGTTATTGAAACAAGCGGCATACAACGCAATTAACGAGTAGCGCACGGCCGTGTCCAACGCTGCGATCAATAACCCCCGCCTCGCTTAAACGGTACGACTACTCGTCGAAATTATCCCAGCGTCTCCATTTGGCACGGCCTACGTGATCGGATTTTCCCCAGACCTGAAAAAACTGACTGGATGGTGCGTCGAATAATGTAGTACCCTGATAGTCGAGTCTGACAAAGTTAGTAGCAGCGAACAGTGGTTTTCCAGATGATGTCGTCACGTATGAAAAATCTGCATCAGTCTCATAAGGTCCATAGTCTATGCGGCCCGATTCGTAGTTGTATCGTGGCCGAATATCTTCTACCAATACATCGCGATCGAGATCGAGCTTAACTCCGAACCAGGTTTCACCGTCAACCTGGATGGTAACTGCTTCGGAATCATTCTTTATAATCCTGAACCTGTCAGCTATTTCGGCAGCATTACTCCTTCGATCTGTCGGTACAAGGATGGTCACGAATGACTGCACGGTTCCAGCTGCCAGCTGTTGGGAAAATCCCTGATAGATAGCGAGCTCGTCTTGCATTGACCTGTCTTCATTTTCTATTCCCACCTCTCGTGCTTCAGGCATCAGGATAAGCAGATCCATGTTACCAGGATTGGGGTATCGCCCCATCAGCGAATCAATGTGCGCTCGAAACCATCCATCTCCCCTTTCAATCACCTTGCGCGTATGCCACAGAGCGGCGGTAGTATAGTACTTGGTCTCCGTAAACTTAAGAGCGTCGACGACAATGATGTAGTCCTCCTTTTTGTCACGGATGATAACGCGGTCACCGATATACGAAGTCCGCGGATCGTCGATTCTTGTCCGCGAGTAATCAAACGTCGAGAAAGCCTGAAAGTCAATCTTGGATGTCCGTACGGCATCGTTATAGGCACCTGAATATCTTAGAATCTCAAAGAATGGTTGACTAGCACCTTTACGTGTATCGCGGACTACCACTCTGTTGTGGAAGATGTCAGCACGATAGGCACCGTAAGGGCCACTCGGTGCCTCCGGGCGATAGCCTCCGTCCGAGAGGAGGACTGCTTCGTTCTTCATGAACATTGAAATGCTGTTCTCATCAGATTGCCCGTGGTGCATCTTCTCTTCTTCTACAGCCAGAATCTGTTTGAGATAATTCTTCTGCATGATGCTGTTGTATCCTTCATCCATATACGTCAGCATGAGGTACGTATCTTCAGGATTCCACCCGGAACGCATGACGATTTTCTTGGTGATCACTTCGTCCAGTGCATCACCCGAAAGCATCTTTGGGGCACTTGGGGTTATTGACGAGTCGCCCCATTCATTCCGTCTGATCAGCATGCGAGCATTGCTAACGTTGGGAGTCGCCAGTGCAGGTCCAGGTTCATAGTTTCCTGCAGCTGTGCGATCAACGATTTCCATATGCTCAAGCATTCTGAGCGCAGCATATTTCATTTCCGGGTCATTGTATTCCCTCGCACCTCGTTCGAGGAGAACGATGTACTCATTAAGATTCATCTTCCAAAGTCCGTCACCAAAAGCAGGAATTGTCCCAGATGGTGTAAGAAGTGATACGAAGTATTCAAAATAGAATTTCATAACTGCCGCATCGAAGCCATCGTGGTTGCCGGACAGATCTAGATAGTTGACATAGGCGTGCAACCATATAGGATGATAGACTGAAGCGTCTTCAATCTCCCAGTGACCAATGGTATCCGATGCCAGGATCGATGCCATTTTACGCCAGGTGGCTGCGCGCTTGTGCCCAGGAAAAGCAAGAGAAGCTGCCATCAGGCTCTCTGCACGAAGCATCGCCCGATTCATAGCGCCCCACTCGGGAAACTTAAAGACTATTTCGGCACTGGATTCGACTGCGACGCGGATATCATTGATGTCTGTTTCTGAATACGCACCCGAGTTTTTTGTCCTGAGATAAGCTTCGACATAAACAGGAAGTGCCCGGAACCAGTTGACGGCAGGAATACCATCATCGTACTCAACCCGTGTCTGAAATGCGTCAGGGAAATACTGCCGGTACTCGTTCATCGAAACGAGCAGGTCCCTCGTGGTAGTGGCATACTTTCGATCGCCGGTTTGTTCATAGAGATATGAAGAGATGTCGGCAATATTTACAATAAATGTTGGAGGCTGATAACCGACGAGTTCTTTGACAATGTTCGTTCCTTCAAGCTCGACATAGCGTGCTTTCCATGCTTCTGCTTGATCGTCCAGAGTTGCCAGTGAATTGTCAAGCGTTTGAATTAGATATGGGTGTATCGCAGCACCATCTATTCTGCTGTAAACGTCAGAATAGTTTTGTGCATTGGCCACCATTGAGTAACAAATGACACACAATAGTACGCAGGTTGATCGACGAATAAATACCACAGGTGGACCGGTAAATTGATTAGAGTGTTTGGGAATCTACGACCCACGGGAGAGTCATTCCAGCGTTTGGATTTTGGATCCAGTGGAGGTGAGCGTCATCCGCTGCCGGGTCATTCTTCGGATTGGTGTTCAATCGGACACGAGGAAATTTTATTGGCCAAGTAGACGTACTAGGCTAAAACGTGTTGAGGCGACAACTCAAAGCCTGCGGCAAATCCGATTGTCATAACGTCGACAGACCCGAATGGATCAGACGAGAGTAGTGGACGGCGGTAAAAACTTTGGATCCGTGTCGAGCGCGTGACATTGGATGGCATCGCAAAGTGTCGCACCGAAAATCGGTGAAGAGAAGAAAAAATGTGCCCACGAGAGGACTCGAACCTCCACGACCTTACGGACACTACAACCTGAATGTAGCGCGTCTACCAATTCCGCCACGTGGGCATGTAAAAGCGAGCCGAGAGTTGGCCCGCGGATACGAAGTACAAGATATGACAAACGCCAATGAACTTTTGCTAGGAATCGTCTAGCACTTTTTCATTAAACAAGGATTCACAGAAATCGATAAATTGAAACAGGGGCGGAGGTTGGTGGCCCCTAGCTAGAAATTGACCCGTATCTTCGATAGTGGAGGCTGGTGGCCCCGGGCTAGAAATTGACCCGTATCTTCGATAGCGGAGGCTGCTGGCCTCGGGTGAGAAAGTTGACCCATAACGCCGATAGTGACTGGGTTGGTGGCCCGGGCTTGAAAATAGACCCACAACGTCAACGTGATCGTCCATAGTACAACACCGCCAATTCCAGATACGCCATTTTCACCTATTCCGTCCCTGAGACTATGGAAGCTCATCCCCTGAAAAGCCACCTCACAATTCGAGAAGCAACGGAACATGACGTTGACCTCATTTACAGCTTCATCAGAGGATTGGCAGACTATGAAAAGCTACTTCACGAGGCTGTTCTCACGGAAGATGACATTCGCAAGACACTCTTCGGCGATAGGCGTTTCGCCGAAGTTCTGATAGCAGAAGTAGATAAGGAACCAGCGGGATTCGCACTGTACTTTTACAAGTATTCCACTTTTCTTGGACGACCCGGTCTCTACCTCGAAGACTTGTTCGTGAACCCTGACAAGCGTGGGCTTGGCGTTGGTTCTGCATTGCTCAAACACCTGGCACGAATGTGTGTCGACAACAACTACGGACGACTGGAGTGGTGTGTACTAGACTGGAACAAGCCTGCGATAGATGTTTACGACCGCATCGGAGCCCGGCAGATGAACGACTGGATCACCTATCGGCTAGATGGTGAAGCCTTGAAAACCCTGGCGGACCGCTGATCAATATTGTTCACTGTGCAAGCTGAATATTGACCCAATAGTTCAGGGGTGCCATACGCGCAGTGGAACGACGCCGCTGTTCGTTCGAGTCCGAATCCAGACCCCCACCAAGACCTGCCGCACCGAAACCTCCGCCGTCCGGCCGATTCGAAGGCCCTAATCCTGGACGTTCCGCATCGAACGTCTCAATACCCAACTTGATTACGGAGCCCGGCCGAGCAGGCGCCGTATAAATAACCCCGTTGTCAGCCCCCAGGGGTACTTTGAGTTCGTATGACAACGTTCCAAATTCGTATCTAGCCTGAGCGTCGATTCCGTGGGCTTCGGAACGCGGAAACCTCGTCCATCTTCCGTCTTCAGTTGATATTTCTAGCTGAGACAGACTCATCCTGAAGTTGTCCTCTAGCTCCGCTGGGTCGAACGGTCGATTTCGATTCTCAGTTTGCCGCCCTATGCCTAATTCGGTCAAGCCAATTGGAAACCTTATGCCGAAACGCTCCTCATCTTTTCCACCCCCGTCTAACCAGACTACCAACCCGTCACGAATGATTTGCATGCTGACGTTCTGGTCTCTCGTCATGACCGACAGATATAAATACTCGCTGTCGTTCGAAACGCCAAGAGAGAATCGTTGATCTTCCACCGGTCTCAATACTCCCGACCAATCTTTCGTATCACCGTCGATTACCAGAGCATTTGCTTCCTTGTGGCTCTCTATTGTAGAGATGCCTGCGCAACCGCCCACGCTCGCAAGCAAAACCACGACGGAACAGAACCAAAGACGAAAGTGGGATAATTCCATGAAGGTGGCATTCTTTAAAAGGTTTGGAGTGGTCGATCTGTTTTTACCTGTAGGTCGCGCTTCTCCGAATAGGATTGGCATTACAGAACGGGTGCAAAAAGTCGGGTAACTTGCGTCGCTAATCTGAACAGACGACTTCGATCTGACAAGTCCTCGCCGTGGATGATGGTAGCCTTGCTAAAGTCCATCTTCAGCATACTCTCAACTTCCGCACAAAAGTGGTCATCGCGGAGCAAGCATGTTATTTCAAAGTTATACATGAATGATCTGTTATCGAAGTTTGCCGTTGACACGGCCGCGTAGTCGTCGTCAACGAGGAACACTTTTTGGTGCATGAACCCTTCTTCGTAGAGATATATCTTTACACCAGCCCGTTCGGCTTCAGGTAAGTAGGCATATGGGACGTACTTGAAAAAGAAATGGTCCGTAATTCTAGGCATTAGAATTCGAACGTCGACGCCGCGCAATGCGGCTAGTTGCAGGGCTCCCAACACTCTCGCATCCGGGACGAAGTAGGGTGATGCTATCCAGACTCTTTCCTCGGCACTCTCGATAGCGTGGGTAAAAAGTAAGCCGCATGTTTCCATCTCGTCTGCCGGGCCGGAGGCGAGAATTAAAGCATGCTGATCGTCGTCTGTCGGTGTTGTGTTATTCCAGACAACCTCCGGTATTTCTTTTCGGCCGTAGTACCAATCACGAACAAACGAATATTGCAGGCCAAACACGGCCGGACCTCTAACTTCGAGATGTGTGTCTCGCCAGGGCGTTAGTCGCTTGTGTCGGCCACGATAGCTATCTCCGACATTGAGCCCTCCCATAAAAGCCAATTTCCCATCGACCACAACAATCTTGCGGTGGTTCCTGAAGTTCAGCCGGAATCTACCAAGCCAACTTCTGTTTCCACTGAAACCAGAGACTTCCGCCCCGGCCTTCCGTAATTCCTTCTTGTAGCTCCTGTCGAGTTTGTAACTGCCGACCTCGTCATAGAGCAGGTAGACTCTGACACCGCGGTCGAGCGCGGCCATCAAGCGTTCCTTGAATTGCTGACCCAGGTCATCGTCCATTACGATATAGTACTGCGCGAGCACATAATCTTCTGCATTATCGATTCCTTTGAAAATTGCCGCAAAAGTGTCGTCTCCATCTATGAGTAGTCGGGTTGAATTTCCTCGGGTAAACGAGAGGGTACAAAGGTTTTCAAACGCTTGTAATTCTCCCCGAGTACGTGCGTCATCGTGTGGCTTGGGATGAGCGTAAAAATCCTCATCTATCGTGCTGAATTCTCCCAGGTTCGATTTCAGTTCTGAATCGAAGTCTCGAAGTACACGCACGTAGTTGCCAAACTTGGCTCGCCCAAATATCCAGTAGAGCGGCACCGAGAGAAACGGCATGGAAATCAACGCAAGGGTCCAGGCCGTCGCACCTTGTGGTGTTCGGGTCTTCATTATGGCATCGACCGCGAGGACGAACCCTGTAAGGTAAAATAGCGGTACGGTAATGCCTGCGGCCCAGGCAAGGATGTTAAAATCAAGTTCAGGCAAATCTGTCGAGGATCAACGAATGAAAATCGGTTTGGTCAAAACCATTAGTTCGGCTAATGTGGAGTCTATTGTGCGGGGCTCACCTGTCTATCCCTGTTGGCAAGGTGTATCAGAAAGGAATAGTCTCTTGCGGTTTCACGGTACTGATCATACCGACCGGATGCGCCGCCATGCCCGGCATCCATATTGGTATACATCAACAGCAAGTTGTCATCCGTTTTCATTTCGCGGAGTTTTGCTACCCATTTTGCAGGCTCCCAGTACTGAACCTGTGAATCATGCAAGCCTGTTGTAACGAGCAAATTAGGATATGCCGTCTGCCTGACGTTATCGTATGGCGAATAAGAAAGCATATAGTCGTAGTATACCGGATCGTTTGGATTCCCCCACTCGTCATATTCACTTGTGGTAAGAGGAATACTGTCGTCCAACATCGTAGTGACAACGTCAACCCAGGGAACGTGTGCGATTACACCGTCGAACAGGTCCGGCTGCAAATTCATTACGGCTCCCATAAGAAGTCCACCAGCAGATCCTCCCATCGCATACATTCGGAATTTGTCTGCATATCCTTCAGCAGCGAGATAATTCCCTACGTCAACGAAATCTGTAAACGAATTTTTCTTATTCAGCAACTTTCCGTCCTCATACCACTGCCGGCCAAGTGTCTGACTACCTCTCACATGTGCGATTGCGTAAACAAATCCCCTATCGAGCAGGCTAATTCGCGATGCACTGAAATACGGTTGAATGCTGGCACCGTAAGAACCGTAACCATAAAGCAAAAGTGGTGCGGTTCCGTTCCGGCTAAAAAGGGTCTCGCGATATACTAACGTGACAGGTACAAGTGTGCCATCGCGAGCTGGAATCATTATCCTCTCTGCTTGATATTCCGCTGAGTCGAATCCGCCCAGGACTTCTTTCTGTTTAAGAAGAACTCGGTCCTTGGATTCAACGTCGAAATCGTAGGTGGTTTCTGGCGTCGTCGGCGACTCGTAGACAAAACGAAGGACATCAGAGTTAAAGTCCGGGTTGTTTCCCGTACTTACCGCGTAAGCGGGATCATCGAACTCGATGTAATACTCCGAATCGGGATGCGCCCAGTTGCGAATACGCAGTCTCGTGAGTCCATCTACCCTCTCGTTCACGACGATGAAGTTTTTAAACACCTCGAAGCCTGCCAGAAATACATCGCTCCGATGTGCAATTACTTCTTCCCAGTTTGATTCGTCGGTCCTTTCAACGGGCGTTCTCATTAGCCGAAAGTTTTCGGCACCTCTATTCGAGCGGATATAGAAATAACCACCCGCATGATCAATGGAGTATTCGTGGTCTCGTTCTCTTGGGGCGAAGAGTTTGAAATCACCCGAAGGATTATCGGAGCTTAAGAAATGATATTCATTTGAAAGGGTTTGAGATGATCCGATGAGAATAAATTCTCCATCACGGGACCTGTTCACGAATGTTGAAAAGGTATCATCTGCTTCCTCATAGACCATTACATCAAGCGCTTGATCTGTTCCGAGCACATGCCTGTAGATTCGGTGCCAGCGCAGCGTTTCTGGATCTTGTCTCGAATAGAATACCGTTTTGTTGTCACTCGCCCACGCGATGTTTCCCGTTACGTTGGAGATAACGTCGGGGAGAGATTCACCCGTACTCATTTCCAGAAATCTGACGGTGTAAAATCGACGGCCTGACGTATCAGCTGCCCAGGCGAGGTACTTGTGGTTCGGACTAATATTTGACGCCCCATACCGCGAAGAATAAAAGTCGTGGCCCTCGGCAAGCTCATTAACATCCAGTAGCACTTGCTCTTCATCGGGATTGCCCAATGGTGTCCGCGCGTAGACTGGATACTGCTTCCCATCTTCCGAACGCGAAAAGTAAAGATGCTCACCGACCCTGTACGGAACTGTAGCGTCGTCTTGCTTGATCCGGCCCTTGATCTCTTCAAACAATTCGTTTTGGAGATCCGACAGCGGGGCCATCTGCGATTCGAAATACCTATTCTCCGCTTCGAGGTATGCTATTACTTCAGGATTCTCTCGTTGGCGTAACCAGAAGTAAGGATCCACTCTTACATCGTCGTGCGTGATTAACTCGATCGGATGTTGTGCGGCCATAGGGGGGTTGGTATTCTGTGCCTCAACTGAGGCAGAAATGAGCAAGAAAGTCGATGCAATTAAAAGCCCTTGCAGGCGCGAAGCTCGTAACATCTGGTAGCCTCAGTGTTAAACCAACGAAAAGGGTGTCAATGTTGTCCCGACAATTTACCAGCATACCATGCGATATCAAAAATGAGCTCAAATCGCTAGGTTCAAGCCATCCAATTTGCCGTTCGACCATCTGTAAACGAAGGTTTCGTCGCTATGTACGACAACGGATTGCATGGTCGTCTAAACGAGGCTTTTCGGAATCGACATCTCGTCCGCAACATATGACGGCTGATCGTAGTTTGCCAGCAACGCACTCATCACACTAGCGCTAACCTTGTCACCGTTTATATGCTCAACCAACCAACTGCGACCCACATAGCTCTCCTTTCTATTGCCTGTCTATTTGCGGTCGGATGCAGTCGCCCTGACGCGAAACCTTCCGCGGATAACGAGTCTTTTGACGTTGAGAGGATGGTCGAAGAAGCAACGGAAAGATTGAATGCCAGTGAGGGCGGTCAGCAATTGCTGCATACAATAGAGGCCCATGGCGGCCTGTCTGCCTGGTATTCGGCGTCAACAAGCAGCTATACCTGGGAATACGCTAATGTCGGAGCGGATCTTCAATTCAAGTCTTTTCTAGTAGCCGACAACAAGTCTCGTTTGATTTATCACGATCTGCTCACTATTGGAAGTTATGGAGATCCGCAGCCGATTGAAGGACGCTTTGCATGGAACGGTGAGGAGGCCTGGATTTTCCCTCAATCAATCACGCGTATAAATCCGCGTTTCTGGGCTTCAACCGGTTACTACTTTGAACAAATTCCTTTCGTGCTTGCTGACCCAGGAATCTCCTACGAGATGAGACCTGATGAGGAGCTCGATGGGATGATGTACGAAATGGTCAAGGTCTCGTATAGCTCCGGTGTCGGCGACTCGTCAGGTGACACATACCTCCTCTATATCAACAAGGATACCCACCGAGTCAATGCAATCCGCTATACAGTAACCTACGGACGAGAGGGACCCGCGACAAGCGAAACGCTGCTTTATTACGAAGACTATGCGTCCGTCGACGGACTAACTGTTCCGAAACACTTCCGTGGCTATTTGTTCGTGGACGGGAAACGCGGAGAATTCAAGAATGAGGCGTGGGCAGACAGTATCTCGTTCAGCCGGCCGTTTGACAGCACAAAACTGGTGGCACCAGATGGGGCACTCATGGCACCTGATCCGGGCAGTTAAGAGCAAACCCAAGCCTGATGCTCTGACGCAAAGAGTCTAAATAGAAAAAGACAGAGCGCCATTGGCAATCTGTCTTTCCTGTTCCCCGGATTTACATCCGAGATCAAACTTTCCCTGTACTGCCTGTGGCAGTTATTGAAGCTCCCCGGGTAGGACTTGAACCTACAACCCTGCGGTTAACAGCCGCATGCTCTACCATTGAGCTACCGAGGACTAAGACCCAACCGAATGGGCAAACTGTAAAATACCACCTGCGTGTCGACTCTAACAATACTTTACGCCGATTTCATAGGTCGAGGCAGTTGTTCTCCAGCGATAACTCAGGTTCAGAAATCCTATGGACCGGCTTCTACCCGGGCGTAGACGCTTGCTTTGTTGCCGTCTTTGCTTATCGCCAGAACATTGTAGTCCGAAGCGTTAGGGCCTTCCATGCCGGGGGAGCCGATAGGCATGCCAGGAACTGCCAGACCTTTAATGTCCGGCTTCTCTTCCAGCATTTGCCTGATATACTCGGCCGGAACATGACCCTCAACTACGTAGCCATCGACGATAGCAGTGTGGCAGGATTGGACTTCTCGTTTGAGACCATGCTGTAGTTTGACCGGCTGCATATCATTCTTGTCACGAACTTCGACCTTGAAACCCTCGTCTTCGAGGTGGTCGACCCATTTGACACAACAACCGCAAGTCGGTGACTTGTAAACTACGATATTCTGTGAGCTGCCCGACCCAGTCAAGATGAAGGCACCCGCGCCAACAGCCAGGACTGCGACGACAGCTAGTACGACAGATTTATTCATTTTACCCCCTTTATCATATCTGTTGCCTGCCTACGTCCAGACAGCCATATGGTTCATTTGGCAACGGTGTCAGTTACTACCCGCCGGTGAATCGGAAACCGAAAAACCAAGCATCATTCCCGAATGCAGGTGCTCGGCAATATGACAATGCATCATCCAGTCCCCGGGATTTGACATGTCTACCAGTAGATCTACAGTCGAGCCAACCGGGATTATTACGGTATCTTTCCAAACCATGTTATCTGGTTGTACGCCGTCAATAGCTGTGACGAGGAAGCGTTGCCCGTGGATGTGAAACGGATGATTCATGGGATGGAATGAGCGCGGCTCATTGAACAATCTGAGCTTGACGACATCTCCAAGCTGGAAATCCCAACTGATGTCCATGTTCTCACGGTTGGAGTCTGCATCACGAAGAATCCACGTTACCTGTTTTCCCGTGGAGAGCCAATTCATCATTGGCATCGCGTCGTTCCACTCAATCGGAGGCACGTAAAGTGTATCGATCTCCATTGATTGCATGATACTCGTATGAAGTCCCTTAACTTTGATCGTCAATTCCAATTCATGATCGACCGGCCTGTCGAAGTGTTGCTCGTACTGTGCAATATCCGCCTGAACATCAGTATGCTCCCGAAGTTTTTCGAACGACTCTGACAGATCGGGGCTGGCCTGGAGCTCACTCACGGTGACAGCCACGAGCGTATCGACATGCGGATAGAACTCTCCTCGAAAATGGTTGATGGCCTGAATAGTATTCGAGATATATACTGTACCCGGCTCGTTGAATTGCACCTCAACAATGTACCGCTCGGCTGGGGCGATCGGGACACTGCCAACCCACTGCTCGCGTTCGAATTTGCTTACATCCGAGCCGATCACTTTCACCTTTGCATTCCCAAACGTCACATTAAATGTTCGGGAGTTGGCGACGTTGGTGATAAAGAATCGAACGACTTCGTTGCGAGCCACTTCGAGGGAATAGTCAGGCGAGCCATTGGCAAGCATTACATTGCCAAACCGACCCATCAGTGCATGTGTAGGCGCTTCTTCGCCATAGGGGATGATGCCAGTTGCGTCGATGAGGATATCATCGAGAATGAGGACCTCTTCGCGATTGACGGAACCGTAGTAGTCGTCGGTCGGTGGATCGACTAAAAGATTTCCATACAGGCCGAGGTCCTGCTGAACATCTTCCCTCATGTGGGGATGATACCAGTAAATCCCTTCGTCAGGCAGCTTTATTTCGTACAGAAATGACTCGCCCTGCAGGACTGGCGCCTGGGTAATTCCTGGTATACCGTCGAAGGCATTATCCAATCGGATTCCGTGCCAGTGAACCGTAGTCGGCATTTCAATGTGATTCATAAAGTTGACAAAGATGCGAGCATCTTTGCTTGATCGAATCAGCGGCCCGGGATACTGGCCGTTATAACCCATCATTACAAAATTCTTCCCGTTGATCGTTCTGCGCACCAGCATCGCCATGACTTGTACCGTATCCCCATCAGCAACATTCATGACTTTCGACGGGACTGCTTCTGGAATCGACATGATGTCCATTCCACTACCGGGGAGCATCGCGTCGACAACTGGGACCGCATTGTGCAGACCGGGAAGCATTGGCATTGCCATATCCATCGGAGGCATTCGCCACACGTCGACAACTGAAGAGTCCGTGGCCATCATGTTATGCCCCTCATGTTGGGCATCCGCTACCAAACTTACGCTGCCGATTAGGATGAGCGACAGAGCGATGTTTCGGCTGTAGGCAGCCAACTTCAAACGAATCATATGGTAACTTTTATTGGTATCCGAAAGTCGCACATGGCTCTTGTTGAAAAGGACCATGACCCGCCATCGTATGCATCAGGCCACTGCGCGACATGCCTCTGTAAGCAATGGGACCTTTCCATCGAGGAGCGTTCTCAGATAACCCCTCGTCCTCGAGCGATACGACGACAAGGAACTTGTTCCATTCGACGTCGCCGGAAATCTTTCCATCGGAGTCAAGTGGTCCGAGACGTGTGACAGATTGTAAGTCGGGAGTAGTGAGCCAGACGACAAATTCCTTATTCGGGAAGCCTGGAAGATTCTCGATGGAAACGTTTATCGTGTACACGTATGATCCGTCTTTTCCAATGTGTACTCCGAATGGGGAAGACTTGTAGAGCATGTCACCAAATCCTTTGGCCATCCGAATTTTTGGGAGATTCCGGGTTGGCACCAGGTCTATGCGATAGTATTCGGGTGGGTCAGGGTCGCTATTGAGAACACAAGTTTTGTCGTCTGGCAAGCGACCGTCTCTTTCAGAAGTGTATCCGAATACACCCATGAGTAAGAAGACAACTGCGGTAGATCTAACCATGATGCTAATGATATTCTAATGTTACGCTCATGAAAGTCCGGAATTAGCCGCTTATTTTGCTACTGGGGAGGAGGTTGGAGGCCCCCCGACGAAGGCCCTTAAACACCACCTTCCACCCACACGGATTTGGCGAGATTATTCTTCAATCTCTCCGCTCAAATCAGCTTTTTTTACGACCTCACCACACCAAGACCGCTATTAGAAGGCAGGCCCGTCATCCCACTGCTGAGCGCTGGATACATCGGGTACCCCCCAGTCGGTTCCTTTCCATCCCTGAAAACCATCCATCCGGAAAGTCCAAAATCCGGTAGACATGTCGCTCATCACTATCAGGCCGTCAGCATTCCGTACATCAATTCCGAATGAACCATTAAACATTGGGTACCGATCCGTATTCGGTGCGCCAACGTATGTATCGTAATAACCTACAGTCACGGGATTTGTTGGATCCGCCAGACTGAATATTTGCAATCCGTCCAGATAGCCACTCACAAACACGTACGGCCATCGCACTTCGTGATTGTGAGTCAAATTTTTCCAATCCGCTGTCCACGCACTGATTGGATTTCTAATATTGGTTACCTCACCATCCAATGCCGGCTTCAAATCGAATATTCGCAGCGGCGCATATTGATATTCCGTCTCCGCAACTACATAGCGTCCATCCGGAGAGGGAGTAAACGTATGTCCACTTTTCACACCCGAAATGCCAGTCAGCGTAACCAGTAATTCCGGTGCCGTAATATCAGTAATGTTGTAGACGAAGTATCCTCCCGTTCCCCCACCGTAAAATCGGTCTTGTCCAGAATCCGGGTGGTATCCGACGTAGAAATCGTGATATCCTCTTCGACCATCCGCTCCGTCCGGCACAGGTACTCTGCCAACCCGGGCTTTGTCCATATTGCCCTCGACTACGTGACCAAGATCGTAGACCTGCGCAAACGGACCCGAAACAGTCGACAGTAGAAGCACTCTTCCGTTCGAATGTTTGTAGATAAAAATGTTATGGAAGCCTCCGGGAAGATCAGCTTCACGGATGCGGGCAACTTCCTTCACTGTCCCAGGATCCGGTAATCCAGTGACGTCGAGAACGACCGCACCCAGGTCCGTATCGGGGCCACCCTGCCTGAACTGCAACGACTGGACGATGTAATATCTATCCTTCCACTTGAAGCTCTTCACATCCATCCCTCCTGTCCCGACATGAAGATCCTGGTCTTCAATTCTCCACCGATAGATAACTTTAGGAGTCGACGGATTTGAGATGTCAATGATGTCGGTTCCACGTGGCCCAGCATCTCCGTATACCATTCGTGACACGTAGGCAAATGGCCTGTTCAAATCTTGCTCAACATCCATGTCTGCGACACTCAATCGGGGACCAAGTGGAATGTGACCGAGAACTTCAATATTGTCGCTCCCCGGTTTTTCAGGGGTCCATTGTGCAGACGCGGTTGTTGCAACGAATAGCGTTGCGAGCAGAACGACAGTTCCTAGTTTCTTATGCATAATCATCTTCTCTTATAAAATATTTTCTAGCGGCTGCCCGCTGGTCCATTCTTCCAATCCTGAGCGCTGGAAACATCGGGTACACCGTATTTCTCACCCGACCAGCCATCAAAACCGTCCATCTTTATAGCCCAAAAACCAGTGGTCATGTCACTCACCACGATCAGGCCATCTGCATTTCTAACATCTACACCCCAGGCACCGTTATAGATACCCCACGTGTATGGGCTGTCGACACGCCGCGCTTCCCGGTCGTTGTGTGGGCCATCATATGTATCGTAGTAACCCACCGTGTAGGGATTTGTCGGATCTTCCATGTTAAAGACAGACATTCCGGTTTCATAGCCGGAGACAAACACATACGGCCATCGTACTTCGTGATTGTGAGCAAGTGTTTTCCAGTCTGCATGCCAGACACCGACCGCGTGATCGATGTTGTCCACTTCGCCATCAAGTGCAGGTTTCAGGTCAAAAATGCGAAGAGGTTGATACTGCCACTCTGTTTCACCAATAGCGTAGCGACCATCCGGCGTCGGCGTAAACGTATGCCCCCATCGAACTCCCGGCACACCCAGAATAGTGACTAGCAGGTCCGGGTTAGACAGATCAGTAATATCAAACACATAGTATCCGGAGCCGCCGCCGCCGTAAAATTTATCCTGTCCAGTGGCCGGATCATACCCGACGTAGAAATCATGGTAGCCACGCGACCACAAATCCTCTGACTGTGGTACCGGTATCCGACCAATTAGTGCACGGTTTTCGTTATCGACCTGTTGCTCTATCTCCGTCGTCGCATCATTCACTACAACACTCAGATCGAATACCTTGGCATATTGCCCTGATGTCGCAAACAATAATGGTTTTCCATTCGAGTGTTTGTAGACAAAAATGTTATGGAATCCTCCGGGCGTGTCCGACTGCGAGATACGGGCAACTTCAGAGACCTTGGAGGCGTCTGGCAAACCCGTCACATCAAATACGATCGCACCAACATTAGCGTTTGGGCTGCCCTGTCGAAGCTGAAACGATTGGACGAAATACGACTTACCTTCGTGCTCAAAATACCTGCCATCCATGGCGCCGCCCTGGTGTAGCTCAGGATCTTCTATTCTCCACTTGTACACAACTTTGGCATTCTCCGGATCACTCAAGTCGATGACGTCAATGCCAATTTCCGCCCCACGCCTGGCAACATAAGCGTATGGACGATTCATGTCCTGTTCAATGTCTATGTCGGCCACCGATAGCGGGGCACCCAGAGGGATGTGTGACAGAACGCGCATGTTGCGGCTGCCTTGTTCACCCGGTGGAGGTGGATGTGACGGCACTTCTATTCGCTTGTCCTGCGCCTGAACTGTACACATACTACCAGTTACGAAAGCAGCAACTATCACCGCAGCTATATATCGCGTATTTATCATAATATTATCCTCCGATGATGTCGGGACCATTTTCCCAATCCTGAACGCTGGACATGTTGGGGACACCCCAGCCGTGACCATCCCAGCCATCAAATCCTTCGACGTCGATAAACCAGAGTCCCGTCTCTAAATCGCCTACTACGATCAGGCCGTCACGGTTACGAACTTCAACATCGAATGCCCCGCGATTCCCGGCGTTTGGATTACAATCCGTTTTGACCGAATTCGTTTTTGCGTAGCCAGCCGTGTAGGGCTCCTCGTGATCACGCAGGTTCACCATCTGGAATCCATCCTCCATCGAAGCAACAAAAACATATGGCCAACGCATCTCAAACTCCTGTGAAAAGTTGCACCAGTTCGCGGTCCATGCACCCACGGCGGTGCGCAATCGCGGAACGTCACCCTTCATGACCGGCTCAAGGTCGAAATATCTAAGCGGAGCGGTACGATAATCTGCTGCCGTAAGCACTCCATCTGCCTTAGGCGTAGCAACCATCTTATGACCGTACAATATCCCGGCAGGGTTGATACTGGCTATGATCGAATCGGTGCCTGCCGTCGATATATCGTACACATAATATCCACCGGCACCTGATGCATAGAGGAGGTCGCGACCCGAATCAGGACTGTATCCTGCGAAGACATCCCGAAAACCGGTCAGACTCGCCACTGGCTGCTCAGGGGATTTAATCGTATCCACCAGGGCGCGTTCAGCCCCGTCGGAAACAAGTACAGCGACGTCGTAGACATGAATCTCCCCGTCGCCAGCTCCAAAGAGGTAAGCATTTCCGGATGAATGTTTGTAAGCAAATAGATGGATAAAACCTAACCCTTCGAACGTCGAGATACGCGCAACTTCTTGCGGAGTTGTTCCTGTTACATCGTAGACGACTGCCGCCAACGCATTCGGACTCGCAACAGCTTGCTGAACAGCAGCCACGAGATAGGTTTTGCCAGCGTGACTAAATAGCTTGATATCACGAGACGCCGCACCGTTCGGCAACTCACCGATTACAGTGGAAGTGCGAGGTTTGACTTCCCCTGACGTATTGATTTGATAAGCGTCAAACCCTTGCCCCTCAACGGAGGGCGAGGCATAGACAAACGGTCGATCTTCCGTTTCCTCCAGTGCCAGAAAGAGCGTACGATCCGAACCGTCTGGAGTCTGCAGGGGATGCTCGGCAACTGTCAGGACGCGAACGTTTCGAGAGGCTATCTCACTTTGGGCTGACGTCGTTCCTGCCGAACCAAATGCGAACAACGCCGAAGCGAATACCGCTAATCCCGATTTAATAGATATTGTCACTATCGACACCTGTCTTATTCCTCGATGAATCAATGTATAAATTCATCGGGTTTAAAGACAGTCAATTGACATGTCAATAGTTACTACTTGCGGATCTGACCTGTCCCCCTACCTATCCACTTGTAGGTTGTCAACTCTTCGAGCCCCATCGGACCCCGAGCATGTAGTTTCTGCGTACTCACCGCCACTTCAGCACCCAGTCCAAACTGGCTACCATCTGTGAAGCGCGTACTTGCATTTACGTAGACCGCAGCAGAATTCACCTGATCGACAAATCTATCGGCATTGCCTTCGTCTTCGGTCAGGATCGAATCGGAATGTTCTGTGCTGTGATCTCGGATGTGTCGAATTGCTTCGTCGACGTCGGCGACAATTTTGACCCCCAACGTCAGGCCGAGCCATTCCTTATCAAAGTCATCGGCACCTGCTTCCTGGACTTCGCATCCATCTTCAGCTGCCATAAGGATGGCTAACGCTTCATCGTTTGCCTTGAGGACAACATTGCTCATGGCGAGTCGCTTGGAGATGGCAGGCAGAAATCGTTCAGCGACTTTTTCGTGTACAAGCAGCGTATCAAGTGCATTGCAGACACTTGGCCTCTGAACTTTCGCGTTCTCGACGATATCCAGAGCAGACACTCGATCGCCCGACTCGTCGAGAAAAATATGGCAGATTCCAATGCCTCCAGTGATGACAGGAATTGTCGCTTGTTCACGACAAAGATCATGCAATCGTTGACCTCCTCGTGGAATGATCATGTCGACGTATTTGTCAAGCCGCAACAGTTTCTGAACATGCGAACGATCCGGATCGTCGATATACTGTACCGCTTTCTCCGGGAGTCCCGCTGATTCAAGTGCATCCGAGATAATTTCCGCCAGGATTCTGTTTGAGTTTATCGTTTCTGAACCCCCTCGAAGTATTACGCTATTGCCAGTTTTCAGCGATAGTGTAGCTATATCTACGGTAACGTTAGGTCTCGCTTCATAGATCACACCAAGGACCCCGATCGGTACCCGACGTCGGATAAGGGTCATGCCATTGTCCATCATCCGACGATCTATTTCTTTACCGACCGGATCTTCAAGCTTAATGACATTTCTGGTGTCGGTAACGAGCCCCTGGATTCTCTTCTCGGTAAGCAGCAATCGATCAAGAAGTGCTGCCGACAACCCCTTAAGCTTGCCGGCCTCGATATCTTTTTCGTTACGCTCCAGAATCGCATCCTTATTGCGCTCCAAATGCACGGCAATCATCTCAAGTGCATTATTCTTCTCCTCAGTCGAAAGGGTCGACAGGATGAATGCAGCTTCGCGCGCAAGCCTGCCCATTTTTGACAACGATGTCATATCAAACTAGAACTAATGATTGTGTATAGATTTACTGTTGCAACAGAACAAGGTCGTCGCGATGAATAACGGCGGTCCCAAATGTGTAGCCGAGGGTATTAGCGATATCGTCGTTCTTCCGGGAGATAATCCGCGTAAGCTCCGCGGCATCGTATGAAGATACGCCGCGGCCAATTTCCTCGCCGCCTTCGGTCGAAACGGTTACTGTGTCACCGCGCTGAAAATGGCCCTTGACATCAAGAATGCCATCGGGAAGCAAGTTGCTTCCGTTCGACGCCAGGTGAGCACTGGTCTCGGCATCTATGATGATTGTGCCGTTCGGTTGCGCCCCGGCAAGGATCCAGCGTTTGCGCCTTTCTACAGGCGTTTTGATCGCCGGGAATTTGGTCCCGATCTTTTCGCCGGCAAGCACGCGTGTTATTACATTTTCGGTTGTACCTGACGCTATTACAACGTCAGCTCCCGAGCGTCTTGCAAGATCGGCCGCTTGCAGCTTCGTGGTCATTCCGCCGACGCCCAGTCCAGTTACGCTTCCGCCCGCCAGCAGATGGAGTGACTCATCGATTACGTCGACACGCTGAATCAACTCTGCATCCGGGTTCGTTCGCGGATCCGC
>CBDUKH010000069.1:0-19874 GCA_965367755.1 uncultured Rhodothermales bacterium | reverse complement strand
TAGAAGCTTCCTTTTCATTCCTTTTCGGGCTGCCACATGTTCATTCCATTTCGATCGCCAACTGCCCCTGATGGATTCCCATCTTCATGGGAATGACGGGGGGGTCGGCCCACCAGCTCAGGTCAGTTTTTTTGGTTGTGCATCCCGCGACGTTTGGGCACCGGTAGCCGCTGACTGCTGACTCTCAGCCGCGGGCACTTCGCCCCACCATTGTCTTCTCCATGCCACCCTTGTCTTCCCGGCGCCACCATCGTCTTCCCCGCGCAGGCGGGGACCCATCACCGGTGGAAGCTTCCCTGTTATTGTACGTCGATCGCCAGCTGCCCATGATGGATTCCCATCTTCATGGGAATGACGGAGTGGTGGGGGAATGACGGAGTAATAAATTTCGTCTTCCCCGCGCAGGCGGGGCCTTCTACCCGCGCGGCTCTTCAGGATACATATCTCCAACCCACTCACCGTAACCATTGAACATCTTCGTCGGTATCCGGCGCACATTCTCGAGATCACTGATAAAGCGCTCCGTTGCCTGCGACCAGCGTGGATGCGGTACGTTCGGATTGATGTTCGAAAGGAAACTGTACTCCGTCGGCGCCAGGTCATTCCAGAACGTCTTCGGCTCACGTCTGACAAACTCAATGTAGTTGACCGACTTCGCTCCCTTGTATCCATACTTCCACGGTAACACCAACCGAATTGGCGATCCGTTTTGCTTGGGCAATGGCTCCCCGTACATGCCTGTCGCAACAAACGCGAGGTCATTCATAGCCTCGTCCATTCGCAACCCCTCGTAGTAGGGCCACTTGTACCACGGCTGATTGGCGACGCCGGGCATCTGCTCCTTGTCACCAAGCGACACGAAGCGAACATGAGTAGCCCGATCTGTCGGCTTGCAGCGTTCCATCAATTTCTTCAACGGAAATCCTGACCACGGGATGGTCATCGACCACGCCTCAACGCACCGGAAGCGATACAACCGCTCCTCAAGATCCATCGACTCAATCAACTCACCGGCATCAATATCAAACTCCTCCTCAACATGTCCGCGGACTTTTATCGTAGTCGGGAATGGATCAAAGTCGTCCGTAAGATGCCAGACCTCCTTCGAGGAGCCATCGAACTCGTAAAAATTATTGTAGGCTGAAGCAGCAATCCGGTCTGACACTTCTCGCTCGGCAACCTTGAACATCTCATTGCGTGTTGCTGGCAATCCAGCCCGCGGTGCATTCTTTGGGATAGTGTCCAACGGTCCGCTGGGATTGCTCGAGACCCGTACAACATCCTGTACCCGCGATTCATCGGAACACGATAACCAAGTCCAACCCGATACGACTCCGATACTACCGAGACCGAGCGCCTTGACGAATGTACGCCGCGTCTCATACGCAGAGTGCGACGTAACGTCAGACTCTTTACCCTGCCAGTCAGGCTTGATTATGATGTTTCCCATGTACTGGACCCCGATTTTTATTTGTCTCTCGAACGGCTCTCTACGTTCCTTCGTTCCTTTTGTGCGAATGGGTACCTGATGAAGACCTGATGGTTCTTCGTTCAACTACTTTCCGATTGCTGAAAATTGCTTAACTTTCAGTCATTCCTGTTGGGGGTGCCCTTATGGCTGAGATTATACCCCTTGAACCTGATCCGGATTGTACCGGCGTAGGAAAACAGCATTCTTATACAAAAGGATGTTCTGGTGGCACCACCAGCAGGCAAACCTGAAGTCTATCATCCTTTTGTCTATGCGATCGATTCTTACTGCCACCCTGGTGGCGTTTCTTCCGTACTTCGCCACAACGACTAACGCTCAATCGCTATCCGGGGAAGTGCGCAGTCTTGATGGCGACCCGGTCCCGGGAGCAAATATTGTTCTTGTGTCAAAGTCTTCCGGCGATATTATTACCGGCTCATCGACAAATTCGGAAGGAGTATACACGCTGTTCAATACAGGGAGCGGCGAGTTTCTGGTTACTGCTTCCTTTGTCGGCCTTGCCCGGGAGACGAGAACAGTGGTACTACGCTCAGGCGATCAAAAAATCCTGGACTTTATTCTTAATCCGAGGACGGTGCATCATCCCGAGATGGTCGTGTCGGCTCACCGTGTCGAAGCGTCCGTAAATCCGGTAACACACAGTAACCTGACGGCGGCAGATCTGGAAAACATGCCGTCAATGAAAGACCTCCCGATTCACCTGTCGACGACGCCGTCCATCACTTTTTATTCGGAGAATGGAAATGGCATCGGGTACTCGACACTTCGGATGCGTGGCTTCGACCAACGTCGTGTCGCCATCGCTATCAACGGTGTTCCACAAAACGATCCGGAAGAGTTCAATGTCTTCTGGGTAAATTTCTTCGACATCCAGGGTGTTGTTCGAGATATTCAGATTCAGCGAGGCGCCAGCGGTGCCTACTATGGCTCGTCAGGCATAGGCGGCGCTATAAATATCATCACCGGACCATATCGCCCCACGCCGGATGTGACCATTGAAGCAGGCGGGGGCAGTTACGCTACGCGCCAACTGTCGATCGCTGCGAACTCGGGAATTGTCGGTGGCAAGTACAGGTTGTTCGGGAGATTCAGCAGGCTGGAATCAGATGGCTATCGGGACTGGTCATGGACAGAGTTCTGGAGATTTTTTGCTGGCGCGCAACGTATTTCAGCCCGGTCAACGATTACAGTACAGGCCTTCGGTGGCCCCCAACGCGACGGGCTTGCGTATGTTGGCATCCCCAAAGCGGCGAACAAGGAAACGATTGACGACGGGTTCGGAGGTACTATCGACAGGAAGTACAACTTCAGTGAGTTCACGAGCGATGTAGAGGATTTCCACCAGCCGCATTTCGAGATCCACCACGACTTCAAGCCAACAGATTCGACTACCATTGAACAGACACTCTTCTATATCAAAGGGGAAGGATACTTCGACTTCGATGGCACTTTTCGGTCGGCGGATTTCTTAAGGCTGCCAGCAGATTTTGTCCCGGATAGTTTACGAAGTGAGCCGCTGTACATTTCGAGCCCGGGGACCTCGCTGCTTTTCAGGGCATACCTCGATCAGTGGCAGGTCGGATGGTACCCGCGAATCACTCATGCCTCCCGTTACGGAAAGTCGACCCTTGGCGTCGAGTCGAGGCTGCATCGGTCATTGCGATGGGGAAGGATTGAAGAATCGAACACGGTCCCCGTCGATCTTCAGGGAGATAATGACGAGCGCGTTTATCAATTCCACGGAGAAAAACTAATTGGCTCTATCCTCGGGTCTCATGTTGTTCGCCCGACGGAAAATGTTCTTGTTCAAGGCGATCTGTCTGTTACGTGGCGACAGTATCGGATCTACGATGAACAGTTCTTTAACACCTCGTTCAAGGTGCCGTACACATTTGTCAATCCTCGTGTCGGGGTCACCGTCTTTCCGGGTCGTCCGACCAGCCTGTATGCGAGCGTCGCGGTTACTTCACGCGAACCCAGAATGAAATCGCTCTACGATGGAGAAGAGGCTGGCGCAGGATTCCAACCTCAGTTCGAGAGTCTTCCGGGCGGTGGCTATGACTATGACAATCCACTCGTGCGTCCTGAACGAATGTTCAACGTGGAAGTGGGATTGAATCGCCGCGCCCAACGATATCGATACAGTGCTAACGGTTTTCTGATGTATTTCGTCGATGAGATCGTACCGAGCGGCGGCCTTGACCAGTTTGGCGTCCCGCGGACAGGCAATGCCGATGAGACGATTCATCTTGGAATAGAATCCGAGGTGTCTGCCAGGCTACTGCCCGGACTGGATCTGACTGCCAACATCGCTGTCAGCCGCAATCGATTTATCGACTTCGTAGAATATGATCCGTTCACGAGCGAGGCGTTTCAGCGCAAAGGAAATCCTATTGCCGGTTTTCCCGACGTGACGGGTGGGCTAACACTTACTTACGCTGTTTCTGGATTTACCGCGCTAGTAACGTCGCAGTATGTTGGCGAGCAGTTTATTGACAACTCTGCAGCTATCGCCGCGGATGGTTCGTACAACGATGAGTACAGATTGTCTCCCTACGTGCTTTCAAATCTGACCTTCGCGTATCGCTTTCCCGACCGTTCCACACTACGAGGTTTGTCGGCCAGCATCGACGTGAACAACATCACCAACAGTCAGATTCTCAACTGGGGCAACGTATCCTTTGGTGTTCCACAGTTTTTCCCGTATGCACAACGACACGTCTATGCGAAGCTCAAGTATACGCTCGACTGACCATACGGATTTCAGTTGTAGGTATACTCTGCTGCGAGGTCGACGGGGTCAGCACCGGCATGGTACCGCAACCACAGGCGCGTATTCTGCCACTGTTGCTTCCAGACACCTCGAGACAAATATCTTCGCGAAGATGTGACTACAGATGTGTTGAGGAAATCAAAGCGACCACTGCCCGCGAGTAACTTCGCAAACTCGATATCTTCAAATACTGGCAGTGCCGGTATGCCGCCAACGTGCTTATAGGTTGAACGCCGGGCATAGATGCATCGATCACCGAAACATATTTTACAGGTGCGCAGTCGGGTGCAAAAACTTGAGAAACGAAGCAGAGGATGTGAGTCATCAAATGCCAGTCGAAATATGCCGCCAATGGCTCCGGATTTAATGGAGTTCTTGATGTCCGAAAGTCCATGCTCCGGCAGCAAGGTATCAGCGTGCAGAAATACCAGGATGTCACCGTTGGCGTCGAGAGCGCCGGCGTTGAACTGCTTTGACCGCCCGGGATCAGATTTGATGACTTTCGCTCTGGACGCAATCAGTTCCTGTGTGCCATCGGTTGAACCACCGTCAACGACGATTATTTCATAGGGCTCCTGCCGCTCGACTACGCTGAGCGTTTCCTCGATCCACTCAACTTCGTTCAGGGTCGGAATGATTACGGAGATTTTCAAAGCTCTTCCGTTCCTACCAGTACATCTGCTTCATGCAGAATACCGATCCGCCAGACTTCAGGAACTCATCCGTCGGCAACGCAACCGGGAGGAACCCGGCATCGGCAAGAATTTGATTTGTCTTGTAGCACCTGTCCTGTATAAATACATGAACGCCATCCGGACAATGGGCGTTGGTAGCAAATAGCTGACGGGCTTCGTCCTCCGGAGCTTCCAGCACGGTATCGAACAGGTTGCCAAGGAGATTCAGGGCCTCGCCCTCGAATGCTCCGGGAAAGATGAGGCATGTCGATTCGTCCAGTACACTCAGGCAGGTGTCGAGGTGGTAGAAATCCGGATCATTTAGTTCTACTGCAATGATCGGGACGTCTAATTCTTTCGTGATGAATTCGTAGGCGTTGAGATCGGAGCGGAATCCATAACCTCCCCAGAGAAGTCTACGGCCCGGGTGCCATATGGCATCGCCCATGCCTTCGAAATCTTTTACGCCGGGGGGCAGGTCGATGGTTTCGTAACCCTGATTTTCGAAAAAATGTTTGTAAGCTTCGACTTCCGGACGCC
Source organism: uncultured Rhodothermales bacterium (assembly GCA_965367755.1). Classification (GTDB taxonomy): domain Bacteria; phylum Bacteroidota; class Rhodothermia; order Rhodothermales; family JABDKH01; genus JABDKO01. Next base: position 14,395 of record CBDUKH010000069.1, on the reverse strand, counting down.
TGAAATGCGAGTGCATACTGCTGAGGACAAATCCCTTCGTTTCGCCGTCCTTGCGGATGTAGGGGAGTGTCTGATTTGCACAGAACACCATGTCTGGCAGACCCTCAACTCCGTGGACAATTGAAACGTCGAACCCGGTTGTACGATACGCATCTTTGACGGCCGTCCACTGCTCGACAGCCGAACGTAAATCTACTTCACCGACCTGGCCCTCCATGTGGGGGTTGATGACGTATTCGACAGCAAAGTACATGGGCGTCGTCAGAATGACTTTATTCGCCCGAGGCATTACAGAGAGCTCCGATCGAGTGAAGTCGAGCTCATCAATACGCTGATAAACCATCTGCTGTACTACTGATTCTTACGGAAGAATCTTAATATAGTACGTCCCTGCCGAATCTAGTGGCTGTTTTTAGACAACGCTTTTAACTGCTCAATATCTTCACTTTTGAAAGTACCGGATACGACAACGACATCGCCGGACTTTCGGACCTTCACACGATCGAGCATCTCGGCAACGATCGGCCGCTTGTGGTCGCTTTGACTGGCCGTCCGAATCGCTGCTATTGACCCCTTGACGATATCCTCCAGGTCGCTACTCGATACTTTTTCAGTCGCGCCAAGGACGGATTGAAATAGTACCCTGTCGTCTGAAAGCTGTACGGAAACTGCCACATCATCGATGGCACGTCGGGCAAGGGCAAGCCTAGGGTCCACATCGTCCAGATCAACCATTTCATTCGTGTATCTCTGAATCGAATTGACAGTTAGCCAGGCGTTGCTACCGTCTACGTGGGCAATCAGACTGCTCGAAATGTTCGCCTGTGGCGCCGCCCCGTTTATTCGGTCGATCATCAAATGAATCGACTCGAGTTGCGGCGATACGATTGTCAAATTGTCTGTTACAAAAGCAAACGACAGTTCAGATGACGGGCCGATCGAATATACCTTAACATCACGATACTGACTTTCGGACAGAGATCCACCGATTTCGTCGGTGATGAACTCACGGGCTTGACGTCCATCAATGCTTCCGTATATGAGCATGGAAGGTTGCGCCTTTCCTTCCAGTTCAGCAAGACTGAAATACACTTTGTCGATATCCGTTGCCGGGTTGACTCCAGTGTGTTCAGCAAATTCGTCCAGTGCCTCGGCGGCTTCCTCACTAAGATCGCTGAGTGAAAAATGACCTCCGTCAGTAAACCCAATCAAGTCGCTTTTCAGCGTCTGGGAGACATCAATCATTCCGGTTACAACGGAATTGCCGGGCAGTATCCCCAACGCAGAAATCGTGTCGCCTGAAACAGTTGTCGAATCGCCGAAGCGACTCAAAACTCTATTGGTCAAAATGATAGAGAAGATGACGCAAAGCGCCAGGGCTGCCATCGTCGCCGGTTTCGAAAAAAATGACTTCATCATCAGTCTCCAGATATCTCAGTAATATTCACTCCTGCTACAGGTCCTGTTTTCGAATTATCAAGATCGCTCCGACGTACATGATAATGCCGAAGGCGACGGACGAAAGCAGCGGATAGAGTTTATCTACGGGCTCCAATCCGGCTAGTTGCGCGACCAGGACGGTTACTTCGGCAAATTTAGGCAGCGCATGATAAAAGCCCAGATAGATGTATCGCCAGGGGAGGGTTATTTGCGGCGCGATCTGATCTTTCGCAGCAAGGATCACCGATGAAAATATTATGCCGTAGGTAATAATCAGAGAGAGCGCACTGGACCGAAATGCGACGGTGATAAATACCATTATGGAATACATCACCGAGAACATCGTAACGACCAGGGGTATCGCCGTCAGGAATCTGAAATTCCAGAATCCGGATTTTACCGAGATGATTATGAAAACCATTCCCAGAAGGTAAATAGTGATGAGAGTCGCTACTGTTATTACGCCAGTCGTATGTGCATTGAGTATGGTTGTGCGACGAGCTGGTTTAGAGAAAAGGAGTGACGCACGACCTGACTCCAGCGATGATGCAAGAATGGGTGCTGTTGCAAATAGTCCGAGGAGGGTAGCTACCCAGTACGAGGCACCGGCGACAAACGCTTCGATCGTCATCACGACAGTCGTCAGTAAATCCGTTCCATCGTTTTGCCCGAAATCGGGCGTCATATCCTCATTAAAAACTCTGAAACCGGTCAGAGAGCCTTCAACAATATCCAGATTCAGCGCGAAGGAGAGCATCACCCAGGCAACGGTGCTAACGATGAAAAGTCCTAACGTAACCCATCGGGCCCATAGCTCGCGCATGGTTAGTCTGACCAGTCCGCCGTATATGCCCGTGCCTATCATCGTGTGTTCTCAGGTATGTCGAGAAGGTCGATGAAGGAATCTTCCAGCGTCTTCTTCGTTGCCGAAATCGCCTCAATTTTTATTCCCTCAGACCGCAGCGAGTCAATGAGGGCATTGAGCTCATCCCGATTTTTTACTTTCGGGGCATATCGCTTGATACCTCCTTGAAGTACGTCGACCGCCTTACCCAGAATTTCGACGCTACCTGCATGTGCCGGTGGGCCGCCATCGATGGTGAGTGAATAGGCAGATCCGGTTTGGCGTGTTAACTCGTCAATGGTACCACTTGCAATTACACTGCCGTTGTTGAGAATTGCTACTTCGGAACAGATCTGCTCGACTTCGGACAGCAGGTGGGAGTTCAGAAAAATAGTCTTTCCTTCATCCCTGAGGACCTGAAGAATGCCGCGGATCTCGCGCCTTCCGACAGGGTCAACACCGTCCGTCGGTTCGTCCAGAAACACGATATCAGGATCGTTCACCAACGACTGCGCCAGCCCGATGCGCTGCATCATCCCTTTCGAATACTGTTTTATTTTTGTGTCTCCCCATTTGGTCATGTTGACCTGCTCAAGCAAATGCGGTATTCGACTGCGGACGGTCGCGGCTTCGATTCCGGACAGCCTTCCGTAATGCTTCAACATCTGTACGCCAGTGAGGAACGCTGGGAAGCGGTGATTCTCCGGGAGAAACCCAATCACCGAACGAGCCGAGTAGTCCCTGGTGTCGACTCCACTGATATATGCAACGCCCGCCGACTGCTTGACGAGACCAAGGAGAATTTTTACAAGCGTTGTTTTGCCGGCGCCGTTGGGGCCGAGGAGTCCAAAAACTGAGCCTCGCCTGACCGCCATGTTGAAATCTGCCAGTGCGTGAACCTGCCTGTTTCCTAAGACCGACTGGTACGTTTTGGATAGCCCTACAGCTTCAATCGCAAAATCGTTGTTCAAAATGCAAATCCCGGAAAACTATTTTTTCTCTTCTCTCCGCAAGTAAACTGTTTGCCGAGGGAATGGAATTTCGATACCACGTTCGTCGAAACCCTTCTTCAATGCACGACGCAGCTGGCGTTCAAGTTCAAACTGTTGTCCCGGAACAACCTGGATGACCACGCGGATGGTAATTTGAGAATCTCCGAAGTCTGTTATCGATTGGACCGTCGCTTCATCTTCCAGAATCGCGTCTTCGTTTGCCGCGGTCCACTCATCAGCAATCTCCTTGACTACAGGAAGTATTTCCTCGAGATCCTGTTCGTAGGCGAGGCCAATGTTAACGATGGCACGGGCAAAGCCAATACTGTTGTTGCCAAATGTTCGCAACTCACCCGCCGGTACCATTAGAAGTTCGCCATTGAATTTGCGGATCTTGATAAGTCTCACTCCAATAAATTCGACGGTGCCCGTGTCCGACCCCAGCCTCACGAGGTCGCCTACGTGAATCGAGTCATCGAATAAGAGGAAGATGCCGCTGATGACATCCTTTACCAATGTTTGCGCACCGAAGCCTACAGCCAAGCCGGCAACACCTGCCGTCGCAATTAAGGCAGCGACATCCAGTCCTAATTCGCTAAGTGCCATGATGCTTGCCATCGGCCACGCGATGTATCGGACAGCCGAACCAAACAAATCTCCGAGTGTTGCTGCTCGTTGTCTGTACGGGTCAGTAACCGGCGCGGAGTCATAGCGGCTGAGCCATGAACGCGTCGCCCGATCTACAATCTTGATAAGAATCCACGCAACGACGAAGACGCCAAGGATCGTTAGAAACTTCACTACGGAGACCACCAGGTACGGTGGCAAGCCCAGAGTTTCTGCAAGCGTTTCACCCAGAATTGCGGATTGCTGTGCGACGACATCCGGAACTATCGTAGTGTCGACGAGAGCGCTCGCTTCAGCTGCGGTAGAGTCCTGAATCTGAAAAGACATTGTTGACAAGGTTATTTATCCGTTAAAGATGCAATTCCCGGAAGAGTTTTTCCTTCGAGATATTCCAGCATGGCGCCACCCCCGGTGGAGACATGGCTTACGTCGTCGTCAAGTCCTGCCTGTGCAATAGCAGCTACGGAGTCACCACCACCGACTACGGACAAGGTACCGTCACGAGTTGCATCCGCGAGTGCAGTTGCGATAGAGATGGTACCGGCAGCAAAAGCTGGCATCTCAAAAACGCCCATCGGGCCATTCCAGACTGCCGTTTTTGACCGTAAGATGAGATCTTTATACGTGTCGCGAGTTTCAGGACCGATATCGAGTCCCATTCCATCTTCCCGTATGTCCCCTGAATCTATCCAGTGCATGGCATCTGGTGCAAAAGAACCCGCACTTACATGATCCGAGGGTAAGACGATTTTTCCATCGGCTCGTTCAAAGAGCTCGCGTGCGATGTCAAGCTTGTCTTCTTCGAACCGCGACTTTCCAATGCTTTTACCCAGTGCCTTCAGGAACGTGTAACTCATGGCACCGCCGATGAGGACATGGTCTACCTTATCCAGGAGGTTCTCGATGATGCCAATTTTGTCGGAGACTTTGGCGCCTCCAAGGATCGCAATGAAGGGATGCTCCGGGTTTTCAGTGACCGAAGAGAGGTATTTCATCTCGCGCGCCAGGAGGAATCCCATGGCAGACTTTTCTACGAAATGTGTTATGCCTTCGGTCGAAGCATGGGCTCTATGCGCCGTACCGAACGCATCATTCACGAATACGTCGCCGTTCATGGCAAGCTGCTTTGAAAAATTCTTATCGTTATCTGTCTCCTCCTTGAAAAACCTGGTGTTCTCGAGAAGGATGACGGCATGGTCGGGTGCTTCGTCGATGAGTGTCCGGGTCTCTTCGCCGACGGTGGAGTGGATGAATGTTACCGGGGCGCCGAGCAGCTCTTGCAGGCGAGCGGCGACCGGGCGCAGGCTATACTCCATGTCTACGGTGCCCCCGGGGCGGCCGAGGTGGCTCATCAGGATGACCTTTCCACCTTCTGCACTAATGTGTTTGATGGTAGGCAGAGATGCGCTTATCCGCGTATCGTCCGTTACTACCAACTCGGGCGGGTTATTCAGATCGATAGGTACGTTGAAGTCGGCACGGACTAGAACGCGTTTACCGTTGACGTCGAGGTCTTCAAGCGAAAGTTTGGCCATAGTTTCAATACGTGAAAAAGGAGCACTGCTGCGCAGCAGCGCTCCTTTTAGTCACATGGGTTAGCTGCTTACGCCGGGTTCGCCAGCTCAGCAAGTTTCTTTACAATGTCTACTGTTCGATTCGAGTAGCCCCACTCGTTGTCGTACCATCCGACAACTTTGACCATGTTGCCGTCTACCATAGTCAGCGGAGAGTCGAAAATGCACGAGTGCGCATTGTGAACAATATCTATCGAGACGATCGGGTCTTCGCTGTACTGAAGAATTCCTTTCATCCCCGACTGACTTGCCGCACGAAATGCAGCGTTGACTTCGTCGACGCTCGTCGGCTTTGCCAGCTCGGCCGTGAAGTCAGTAATCGATCCATCGGGAATTGGTACCCGCAGCGCAAAGCCATCCAACTTGCCTGCCAGGTGGGGCAGCACAAGACCAACCGCTTTGGCAGCACCGGTCGTAGTCGGAATAATTGAAACACTGGCAGCACGAGCTCTTCGCAAGTCACTGTGAGGGGCATCCTGGATTCGTTGATCTGACGTGAAGGCGTGGATCGTAGTCATCATCCCACGGTTAACGCCGAACGTGTCGTCCAACACCTTGACCATCGGAGCGAGACAGTTAGTCGTGCAACTGGCGTTAGAAATTATTTGCTCGCTACCAGTGAGAGTACCGTCGTTCACGCCGAGAACGACGGTAGCATCTACGTCGCCTTTTGCCGGGGCGGAGATGACCACTTTTTTTGCGCCAGCCTTGAGGTGAGCAGAAGCAGCTTCACGAGAGCGGAAGAATCCTGTCGACTCTACAACCATGTCACATCCAAGCTCTCCCCAGGGAAGATTCGCCGGGTCGCGCTCGCTCAGTACCTTGAATCGATCGCCGTCGATGACCAGGTGGTCTCCGTCAACAGAGACGCTGCCCGGATAGACGCCGTGAACTGAGTCGTATTTGAAAAGATGGGCAAGCGTCGCCGCATCTGTAAGATCATTGACAGCGACGATGTCGAAATCAGACGACTTTTTCTCGAGAATCGCCCGGAAAACAAGCCGGCCAATGCGACCGAAGCCATTTATACCGAGTTTTATAGCCATTCAATTAACTCCGAATAAAAATGCAAAGTGATATTTTAGTTGTGACTCAGGGGTCGTGGGCTGTGAAATTACAAAACCGAATACCCAATTATGTCCATTCAGGGGTTGTGTATTGTGGATTGTCAGTGATTAGTGTCCATATTCCACCTTATTACATTGCGAGGGCAAAACAAATCGTATATTTTTGGCGTCTTTGCAAAATTCCGCGGCGCAATCTATAAAGATGACACTCTAGCCCGGCCGACCATAATCAACCTGTGAAATGTCCACTTTAAAACCTACCAAGAAAATCTCACGCCGTCACGAGTTACGTGAGGACACAGTTGTCACCGGCTATGCGAGAGCCGTGGAGTTTTTCCAGGCTAATAAACCCATCGTTTATGGAATCCTTGCGGCAGCCATTGTATTCTTCGCTGCTGTCATAGGCTACAACTACTTGCAGGATAACAAGCAGCAGACAGCAATCGTGGAAATGGCTCCAGCCGTTCGCTCTTTCGAAAATGGAGACTACCAGGCAGCTCTCGACGGCGCCGACGGAAACCCGGGTCTCGTCGACATCATCGATGAGTATGGAAGCACAGAGGCAGGCAACCTTGCGCGTTTCTATGCGGCCGATGCCTACTATCGGTTGGGCCAGTATGACGAGTCACTTACCTACTTCAGAGCCTACAAACTGGAGTCGGACTATATCGGGGCCAGCGCTCTTGCGGGCGAAGCTGCCATCCACGAGCTACGGGGAGACTACTCCCGCGCTGGCGACCTCTACAAACGTGCTTCGGAACTGTTCGTCAGCGAGGTCACCTCACCGGGGTATCTGCTGAGTGCGGCTCGAGCGTATGTGAAAGCAGGTAAAGTCGATGAGGCTATGGATGTGTACGAGACTATAAAGTCCTCATTCGCCGAATCACCTGAAGCGCAACAGGTCGATATCCTCATGGCTGAGGCACGAGTTAAAAGCAGCTAGTCAAAACGATTATTTCCGAGGAGATGCAATGGCACAAACAACCATCTTGGTTGTCGATGACGAAGACAGCATTAGAAGGACTCTCCGGGAAATTCTCGAGTATGAAAAATACACCGTTGAAGAGGCGGTAGACGGCGAGGATGCCCTCGCCAAGATCCGAGCCTACGCATATGACCTCGTATTGCTCGATGTCAAGATGCCGAAAATCGACGGCATGGAAGTGCTCCAAACAATCTCTACCGAGATGCCGGAAATTCCGGTGGTAATGATCTCTGGACATGCAGCCATCGATACAGCCGTCGAAGCAACCAAGCTCGGGGCGTACGACTTTGTCGAAAAACCGCCCGAGCTCAACCGACTTCTGGTTACCCTGCGCAATGCTCTCGACAGGGGACAACTGGCGACGGAAAATCGTCGGATGCGTCAGACAATCGTCGAGCACCACGAAGGCGAACTTAGTCCTATCCTCGGAGAGAGCTCGGGAATTAGTAAAATCAAAGAGACCATAGCTCGAGTTGCACCCACCGAAGCAAGAGTCCTCATTACAGGCGAACCGGGCACAGGCAAAGAACTGGTAGCCAAGTGGATTCACCATCAGTCACCTCGCAATGAAGGGCCGATGGTCGAGGTCAACTGTGCCGCCATCCCGGGCGAACTGATTGAAAGTGAACTGTTCGGTCACGAGAAAGGCTCATTTACAGGTGCTACCAAACAGCGAATTGGTAAATTCGAGCAGGCCAATGGCGGTACTCTCTTTCTCGATGAAATCGGTGATATGAGTTTATCCGCCCAGGCGAAAGTTCTTCGGGCGCTGCAGGAAAACAAGATCAATCGGGTCGGAGGCGATAAGGCTATTCCGGTCGATGTGCGTGTGATCGCGGCGACGAATAAGAATCTCCTCGACCAGATCGGTGAGAACGAATTCCGCGAAGATCTCTACCACCGGCTAAGTGTTATCCTGATTCACGTACCGCCTCTGCGTCAGCGAAGAGATGATGTCCCCGTCATTGCTCAAACGTTTTTAGCACGTTTGTTTCAGCGTAATGGTGTTGAAGCGAAAACATTTGATGATGATGCACTGGAGCGGTTGAAGCAGCTGGACTGGCGCGGTAATGTGCGTGAGCTTAACAACGTCGTAGAGCGATTATCGATACTTAGCGAAGGACAGTCTATTGGGAGTGCCGACGTAGACCGGTACGTGCAACCAGGAGGCGCTCGCGGAAATGCCATGTCGAACTTGCTGTCGCGCTTCGATCAATTCAGCGACTTCAGAGACGAGGCTGAGAAAGTGTTCATCGAGCACAAGCTCGACCAGTTCGACTGGAATATCAGCAAGACGGCAGAGGCGATCGGTATTCAACGGTCGCACCTGTACAACAAGATGAACAAGTACGGCATTGAGCGATAGGCGTGACGGATTTACCCACATCGGTCCAGTCCGATCATACCGATAAACTCCTTCGAGTAGAGGGAGTCTCCAAAAGCTACGCAACGGGACCAGGGACGACATTGCAGGTTCTTGACAACGTTTCTTTCGATGTTGCTCGCGGTGAAATTGTAGCTATCGTCGGTGCGAGCGGCACAGGTAAGAGCACCCTTTTGCATATTTTGGGGGCACTCGATCGACCCGACGCCGGTACGGTGTTTTTTGACGGCACGGACGTGTTCTCACGCACCGATGAAGCGTTGGCGCAGTTCAGAAATACGTCGGTCGGATTCGTCTTTCAGTTCCATCACTTGTTGCCTGAGTTTACGGCGTTGGAAAACGTAGCGATGCCGGCACTAATACGTGGGGAGTCTATTCCTGCGGCGAAGCCACGAGCGAAGGAATTGTTGAAGTTGGTCGGGTTGGCAGAGCGTCAAGACCACCGACCAGGTATGCTTTCTGGCGGAGAACAACAACGCGTTGCGGTAGCCCGTGCGATGATGAACAAGCCTGCCGTCATCCTGGCCGACGAACCAACCGGGAATCTGGATTCTGCCACAGCCAGTGTCCTGCACGACGAGATTGTCCGTTTGTCGAGGGATTTCTCGCAAACATTTGTGATTGCAACACACAATATGTCACTCGCAGAAAAAGCGGACCGCATTTTGCAGCTGAAAGATCGCGTGCTTGTGCAAGTATGAGACGGCGATTTAGTCCGGTGAGAACCGCGCCGATGCATGTGCATTCACTATTGTATAGAAAGGCGCTAATTCTGATTCTAATGCTGCTGATATGGAAATTCTGAACGTGGTTGATCCGGCAATCGGATACATTCCGGAAGTTATTCCCGTCAATATCGATCCTGTCAAGGAGATAGATCGACTTCGTCGAGAGAAAAACGCGATCATCCTGGCACATTATTATCAGGAGCCGGAAATCCAGGATATTGCCGATTATATCGGCGATTCGCTCGGGCTTGCCAGAAAGGCTGCCGAGACAGATGCGGAAATTATCGTCTTCGCCGGGGTACACTTCATGGCCGAAACAGCCAAGATTGTGAATCCTGAAAAGAAAGTGCTCCTGCCAGACCTTAACGCCGGATGTTCACTCGCCGACTCGTGCCCGGCCGACGAGTTCGGGAAATTCATCGGTGACCACCCCGACCACATCGTCATCTCCTATATCAACTGTACCGCGGCAACCAAGGCGTTGACCGATATTATTGTCACCTCGTCCAATGCGGTGCACATAATTAACCAGCTGCCACCAGAGCAGAAGATAATTTTCGCTCCTGACAAGAACCTCGGCCGCTACCTGGCCAAGACCAGCGGTCGCCCGGATATGGTGATCTGGGATGGCGTTTGTATCGTGCACGAAACCTTCAGCGAGAAAAAGCTGGTGCAGCTGAAAGCACGGTATCCCGGCGTTGAAGTTCTTGCTCATCCGGAATGCGAAGAAGGAATCCTTCGTCATGCGGAGTTCATTGGGTCAACGTCAGCTATTCGACGCCACGCTCGTGAGTCAGCCGATACAGAATTTATCGTTGCGACAGAAGAGGGTATCCTGCATCAGATGCGGAAGGACAGCCCCGGCAAAAATTTCATCCCGGCTCCGCCCGAAAGTGGTTGTCAGTGTAATCAATGCCCGCACATGCGACTCAATACGATCGAAAAATTGTACCTCTGTCTCAAGCATGAGCTTCCGGAGGTCACGATGCGAGAAGACATCCGCGTTCGAGCACTCAAACCAATCGAGCGAATGCTCGAGATGTCGCGAGACATAAAGTGATTCAGAAAGTGAGTCGAAATCCCGTCATCGGCTCGAAGCGACGCTCCACTATATAGGTCGTCTCCGGAATCGCTTCGCGATTTATCTCTTCGTATGTATAGCGTGCGCTCACGAATACCCAGAGCAGTCGCGACACCTCATAGTCTGTTCTGAACGTGAGGGCAGTCTGATCGCCGAGATCATTGAAGAGGGAGAAGATGCCTCGGAGACCTCCACGGTCCTGGCTCAGAGATACACGAAGTCGTTGCGAAGAAAAGAACAGCCTCAAGTGATATTCGCTCAGGGCCTGAGTGCCGAAGTTTCTCTTGAAGGAGGACCAGAACTCAAAGTTTTCAAAAAATAGCACCCGGGCTTCCGTGATGAATTCGGTACTGCTCTCCACCTCCGTCAGTGGGCGCCCGGCTCGAACGTTGGCAGGTGCATTGGCAGCGAGGTCTTCTGATTTCAGAATCAGCGATCCACGGTTGTGTACCGGGTAGAACGATCCGACGTAGCCCGATATAAACTGGTCCGAGTTCTTGTGATAGGACAGGCGAAGATTAAACCGCGCCAGGTCGATGAAGTTATAGGCGCCAATGTCAATGCCGAACCCGATGCCGCTTCCGTAATTCTCGAGGTGAGCAACTGAAGCGAAGGGCGTGATGAGGATATCGCCAATATTTGCGGCGGTGAATTGGAGATCGCCGTTGAACGCTCGGAGTTCGTCATCCAGCACATCGGACGACCCTCTGTCGAGAACACCACTGACTCCAAGCTCCAATGACCTCAGTTTTTCGTCGCGAGACCAAAAGAACGGAGCGATAGAAGCACGTGCCCCACTGACGGTCTCTAGCAAAATATCACCAGTGAACGCCTGGATATCGAGGGCTCGCGCCTGCCAGGCAAACTCGGCGCCGACTGTCCGGTCATCCCACGCGACTTGAGAGCTGTAGAAATTTACAAGGTGCCCCAGGCCAAGCCGCATCCGGTCCGTACTGCCAACCCTGAGATGAAGGCTCCTGGACCGCCGGGGGGAGAACTTGATAAAATCAACGAGGCGGATTGCGTCATATAGTTCATCTGAGTCCTGATCTCGAAATCCAAACACGCCGACGCGTAACGTTCCCGCAAATCGCGCGGACAACTCCTGGGAGACCAGCGTCGCCGAGACGTGAGTCACTGATCGCCATTGAGCACCAATCAGCGATACTCCGCCCATAATGTCTACATTACTGTGCCTTAGCCACCACTGCGGTGGTATATTTTCAAATGGGTCGTCAGACGAGCCGAAATTCAGGGGCTGCGCATAGGCGGCAGGACTGCAGAAAAGTATCAGCAGCATACACAGGATACCTGCGATGCCCACATTAATATGTGGCTTGCTTAATCTTCTTTGCATATTACCTGTACTTGAACTTTCGGCATCACTAAGTTAGCAAACTATAAAGAGGTAAACCCCGACAATCATATTTCGCAAGAATGGAGCCTTCGCAACAACTGTTACCTCTGTTTCCCCTGAATCTTGTGCTCTACCCGGAAGAGACGATACCGCTGCACATCTTCGAGCCCCGGTACCGCCTGATGGTAGCTGATTGCGAAGAAACCAATTCGGAATTCGGGATCGTTCTCAGTACGGACGGTGAGATAGCGCAGGTAGGATGTAGCGCAAGGATATCGAAGAGAATAAAAGATTATGATGATGGGACGTTCGATATCCTCGTGGTCGGCGGTCGGAAATTCCACCTGAACGAGTTAGTCGATGGGGAGGCGTATATGCGTGTCGAACCGACGTGGCTGGAAGAGGATACTGACAATCTCGATACGCTGCTTATGGAGCGCCTGATCACGCAACACATGCGGTTGCTTGAACTCGCCGGGCGAACAGTACGACCAAGTCTGTATCAAGACGTCGAGTTTGTATCATACGTGATTGCGAGGAATGCCGGACTGGACCTTAATCAGAAACAGTCTCTCCTGGAATTACTGTCCGAGAATGACAGGATTAAATTTCTCGTTGAGCATATGGAAAAGTTTATCCCGGAGATAGAAGAAATAGAGACGGTCCGGCAGAAAGTGCAATCGAATGGACACTTTCAGGATTTTCCACCGGAGATTTAGTTTTTGCTCCTTCACATCGCGCTATTATAATTACGCGAGATTTTTTATACGGACTAAATTCAAATCGACTAATTTCTCGATCAACGTAATAGAACAACAGCAAACTGACTATGCCAAGGATTGGACCGTATAATTTACATGTAGTGGAAACTGGCAGGTTCGGTCTGGATGGAGGAGCCATGTTCGGCGTAGTTCCGAAACCACTGTGGGAGAGGAGGATAAAGCCCGACGAACGGAACAGGATTCCGCTTGCAATGCGGTGCCTTCTCCTTGAAGGCGACGACAAACTTATCCTTGTCGACAACGGTCTGGGCGACAAGTACGACCCTAAATTTGCAGGGTTGTATAATGTTGATCACGCGCAAGGTACGCTGGATGGTTCGCTGCGAAGCTGCGGGTTCGACAAGAGTGAGATTACGGATGTCATCCTGACACATTTACACTTCGACCACGCCGGCGGAAGTACTACCGTTGATGACGGTCACCTCAAGATCGCTTTCCCAAATGCCACTTTTCACGTCCAGCGGGATCACTGGGTCACGGCAAACGCACCCAACCCGCGGGAGGCCGCCTCGTTTTTCAGAGAAAATCTTGAACCGCTCGCAGCATCGGGGCAACTTAACCTGATTGCCGGAGCCAGACAGCTTTTCGACGGAATCTCATTAGATGTTTACAGCGGTCACACGGAAGCAATGCAGACCGTTACGATTACCGGTGACGAGCACAAACTGATATTTGTCGCCGACCTGATACCTACATCACATCACCTGGCGCCGGCCTGGACGATGGGCTACGATGTGCGGCCGTTGCAAACCATGGAAGAAAAGGGAATATTTCTCGAACGGGTGTCTAAAGAAGGTTCGTTACTGTTCTTTGAACACGATCCGGACGTCCAAATGGCTGGTATAACTTTTGATGAAAGGGGGCGCCCAACTGTGCTCAATCCGCGAAACCTGAACGAGCTGTAGCAATGCAAGAGAAAAACACATCGTTGTACGACGCTGTCTTATTGCGTGTGGAGTCTGAACTGGGTCAGGTCTTCCACGATGTAAATAACCCGCTGTCCATTATTTCAGGCAACATCCAGCTACTGGAGCAGCTGCTGGTAATGGGCAATCCGGACCCCGATGTCATGGCTGTCGTAGATGATATTCGACTTGCATGCGACAAAATGACGGAAGCAGCAAAAGAAGTGGATCGATTGAGGAGCGAAGTGCGCTCCATTCGGGCCGGAGGAGATACAGAATTCGATAGCGCTTCCACCTGAATCTGGTGTTCTAATTCGATTTCTACATAGGAACAACGGGCAGGGGATGTGCTATAACCGACGAGCCTGACCTGCTTCCTCATTTAACACTGCCTCCCCACAGCCGATAATGGGCATTCATGGTGGCCTTGAAAGCTGCCCACATAGTTGTTAAATTTTCATTTCCTCTCCAAACTCTCGATCTAGCGTATCCGCGACACTGTTACGAAGTAATTCGACCTCACTAACACCCTGAAGGTAATCGTAGCAGGCCAGCACGTTCAGCAGCGTACGGCAAAGTTCTATCATGCAATCGCGGAGTTTGCTCTATATCGTCACCGTTATCCTGTC
>CBDUKH010000068.1:0-20032 GCA_965367755.1 uncultured Rhodothermales bacterium | reverse complement strand
GAAATTCGGGCAAAGCTTACGGCAATGGGAGTTGAGGTAATGGATTCGGCAGAAGGACCGACGTGGAGACGTGTCTCAATTATCTGAGCGATTGGAGTTCACCCGCAATAACATCTGAAGGCTATGGCATCAACTGGAAAGAGAAGCGTCAAAATCCTTGACTATGGAAATCTCGAAGGAGGGCTGGCCCGGATGATGGACCGTTATCGTGATGAGGGGACGCTGACAGGCGAATTGGATGCGGACGAATTTATCTCTCAAGATGGCAATGCAGCACTGTTGGGCATGCTCTATGATCAGCGGGTTAGAGCAGAGTACGCCTTCACCGGGCCGATCCGATTAAAAGAACGCCTGGGACATCTCGATATGAAGAAGATTGCTACAATGGACGCCGACAAATTCCGCGAGTTGTTTGCGCAGACACCAGCCGTCCATCGCTTTACGAATAAGATGGCGGAGTATACGCAGGCAGTGGCCGGCTTGATTGTTTCGGATTACGATGGAGACGCTGCAAATATCTGGAACGATGATTCAGAATTTCCCGTCGTCGAGAAGAGGGTTAACAACTTGCCCGGTTTTGGAAAGATGAAGGCAGCGAAAATGAAATTCGTTCTGCACTATTTCGGTTTCCGGGACTTCAGCTGAGTGACTCTCCGGGTCGTGCTTGAGGCGCCCGTTGCGACATAGATGTGAGCGGAAGTCTGATCCTGGAGAGTACCTCGGGAGCTTTTCAGGATGGTTTTTTCGGAATTCCGGAGGGGGCCGCCATCCTCCTCCCCAGTAGTAACTTAATCCATAATGGACGCGGTTTCATGAGCAGAACATGAGCACTTCATTAGGAATCCGTCGGAAGCCCCGGAAAATTACCGACGCCAGAAAGTCGGGAAGAACAGAATCAACACGGTAAACAACTCTAACCTTCCTGCCATCATCATTAGAGCCAGTACCCACTTCGCAAGAGAAGGAAGATGTGCGTAATTCTCAGCCGGTCCTAACGAACCAAAGCCGGGCCCCACATTCCCCAGTGACGACATAGCCGCACCGAGGCTACTCATCAGGTCGATGCCAAGAGCCGAAAGAACTATAGTCCCCAATACCATCAATGCGAAATAGAGTACCGCGAATGAAAGCACGTTCCTCATAACATCGGGCGACACGACAGATCCATTCAATCGAATGGGGATCACAGCGCTCGGGTGAATCAGCTTCTTTATCTCGCGAAAGGAGTTCTTGAACAGCAACACGTGACGTACGACCTTCATTCCGCCGCCCGTAGAACCAGCCATGCCTCCGACAAAGAAAAGCGCGAAGATGACACCAATCGCCAGCGCCGGCCATAACTCATAATCGGCAGTCGCAAAGCCTGTCGTCGTAACGATGGCCGCGACCTGAAATGCAGCCGTCCTGATTGCGTCTGCCAACCCTGGGATCTCTCCACTCGAATTGTCCACGTACTGACTCGTA
This sequence comes from uncultured Rhodothermales bacterium, assembly GCA_965367755.1. Classification (GTDB taxonomy): domain Bacteria; phylum Bacteroidota; class Rhodothermia; order Rhodothermales; family JABDKH01; genus JABDKO01. Next base: position 18,568 of record CBDUKH010000068.1, on the reverse strand, counting down.
GCACTCCAGAGAGATATCGTGATAAGTACCGTGGCTACGAGGATGATTGACAGGTAGGCCTTCAGTTCTGTGTTCTTGAACAAAGAGCCTGCCTCTCCTCGTAGCATCCTGAAGTGCAACGCGAAGTTGACCCCTGCGAGGATCATAAAAATGGTAATCACCCATTCGATATACGGAGAGTTAAAATCGCCCACCGATCCGTCTCGTGTCGAAAACCCACCCGTAGCCATCGTCGCGAATGCATGGTTGACAGCATCGAACATATCCATCACGGGAAGCAGCAGGACCACCTGAGCAGCAGTAATACCGACATAGATCAACCATAATTTCTTCGCCGTATCTCTAATTCTCGGAGTGAGTTTGTCAGCGGAGGGGCCGGGGACTTCGGCCTTGAACAACTGCATCCCGCCAACTCCAAGCACCGGGAGAATCGCCAGGGTCAACACAATAATCCCCATGCCTCCGATCCAATGGGCAAGGCTTCGCCAGAACAAGAATGAGTTAGGGAGCTCCTCAATGGTTGGTGTAAACTCCCCACCCAGAATGGTGGCTCCCGTCGTCGTAAACCCGCTCATCGTTTCGAAAAACGCATCAGTATAGGTGTCGAGGACACCGCTCAGGATGAAGGGAATGGCACCGATCAGTGAGAGAACCAGCCATGCCAATGCGACTACGGCAAAGCCCTCTCGCACCTTAAGGTCTTTCCGGTCCTCCGCAAACAATCTGAATAATGCGCCGCCCAGGGCAGCAGACATCAGAGCCGTAACCGCGAATGTCCACCACTCGGGTTCTGAGTAAATGAGTCCAACGATGGCTGGACCAACAAGGGCTATGCCGAGAAAAACGAGCAGCGCTCCCAGCACGCCGAACACGGCCTTAAGATTGAGTATCATCTGATCGCTCTATCAACTCAGGATGTGCTAAACCATTTTTCTGCTTCGTCAACCAGGCGCGGCATCACAAACACCAATGCCCGATTACCAGCTGCAATCTCTGTCTTACCTGTTGCTATCGCAGTCTTCTTGGAAGTGATTATTCCACCGATGATGATTCCTCGAGGTAATTTTAGTTCACTGATCGGTCCTTTTGTGATTCGAGACCTCGGTTGGGCCTCGATCTCAAGGATCTCTGTATCCAATCCATGAATCGTCGCAACACTGAGAACGTGCTTTCCTCGCAGGTATCGAAGAATCTCTCTCGACACGGCGAGCTTGGCACTTACCGCAGCGTCGAGACCAATCGTTTGACTTATAGGGATATAGGCTCCTTTCGACAGTAACGCAACCGTCTTATGGACACCCAGATGCTTGGCCAGCAGGCATGTCACAAGATTGGACTCCTCATCGTCGGTCACTGCGACAAAAGCATCCATTTCGCCAAGTCCCTCAGTGGCGAGAAGGTCAATGTCTGTACCTTTACCGTGGAGGACGAGCACGTTACTTAAGGTTTCTGCCAACTTCTCCGCAACTTCGAGGCGAGGCTCAACTAGTTTGACTCGTTTGTTTTTTTCCGACATCAACATCGAGGCCACACGCTCTCCGATCTCGTTGCCTCCAAGGATCATGATCTGCTGTAGCTTTCCCTCCGACTTCCCCATCATTTTAAGGATAGCCGACATCTCTTTTGGGTGAGCCAGAATAAACAGTTGATCGTTTGCACGGACAATCTCCGATCCGACTGGAAGTATCGTCCTAATTCCACGACTGATCGCCGTAACTCTGTACAGCAACGACGGCGCCTGATTGTTCAGCTCAATGAGCGATTTCCCAACCACCGGCGAATCTTTGTCGATACGCATTCCGACGAGGAGTAGTCTTCCGTCTGCGAAAGTCAGGACATCGGTCGCACTTGCCCGCTTAATAAGTCGAACAACCTCTGACGCCGCACTCTCTTCAGGATGAATTATCAAGTCTATTCCGAAGTCCGAGGCGTGCAAAATGCCCTCTGTATTCGCGAGCTCATCAGAACGAACGCGCGCGACAGTCGTCTTAACGCCCAATCTGCTTGCCATCATACAGGCAATAATATTCACTTCGTCGACAGCTGCGACTGCAACCATCAGGTCTGCCTGTTTTATTCCAGCCTCTTCCAGGATGGAAGCAGATGTTCCATTTCCGTGAAGCGTCAATACGTCAAGGCGTTCTTTGGCTTGAGTCAGAGCATCCGAATCAATATCGATAATAGTAACGTCATGCTGCTCCATTGACAGGATCCGAGCAACGTCAAAACCTACTTCGCCCGAGCCGACGATAATAACTCTCATTAACGATTACACCACTTGTGAACCCATTGCAACTTAGATGCGCAATATTGATGGTAAGATATGATCAGGGGCCGACAATCCACAACGCAATGCAAGTTTAAGGCATTTGGTCATTGGTACGACGGCGCCATGAAAATACTTACGGTCGGGGATGCCACAGTCTTAACCCGGTGTCGAGTCGATTCGGGGTAGCCGAATCCAAAAGGTGGTTCCAACGCCCAATTCCGTATCGAAACCGATTTCTCCCTTTAACTCCTCAATACTCTCTTTTGCGATAGCCAATCCCAGTCCCGTGCCGGATGTTTTTGTAGAAAAGTTAGGCACAAATATTTTGTCGCGAGCACCATCAGGTATGCCGGTGCCGTTATCAGTAATACTGCTGAAGACTTGCTTTCCATCGTCACTAATACCCGAACGCACTGCTACCTGTCCCTTGCGACCATCAGGTATCGATTGCACGGCATTTTTAATCAAGTTGATATAGATGCGACGAAGCTCCTCCCTGTCTCCAGCGACCCACAATGCCTCATTGTTCAGGTCAAGTTTAATGGTCAAATTATTCTCTGACTGCATCAGTGATACGGCCTCTTGAATTACGGCATTGAGGTCAAGCTCCTCAATCACTCGTTGAGGCATGCGGGCGAATGACGAAAACTCGTTAGCAATGCGAGCAAGTGTATCGATTTGTTCGATGAGTGTTTTGGTAATTCGTTCGAAGTCATTCTTGAAACGATCCATTTCAGAGTCTGCAGTATTCTCCATGTTTCTTCGGAGATGCTGCACGGACAACTTCATCGGTGTTAAAGGATTTTTAATTTCGTGCGCTACCTGGCGGGCCATTTCGCGCCATGCGAGCTGCCGTTCCTGCGTCGCAAGAACGCGTCGACTTTCTGCAAGCTGTTCCTGCATATCATTAAATGTAGTTACCAGCTCTCCAATTTCATCTCGAGTATTTAGCGTCGGAATTTGTGTATACCTTCCGCGGGCAACCGCTGCCAGACCTTCACGAAGGCGACCTATCGGACGAGCCAGGGCATTTGCCAGCAGTGACGCCGTCACCATCACGACAAGTACAAGTAACAGGAGCGCGCCAAATAGATACGCAACCGTTCGAGCCCTCTCCTCTTCTATCCTCTCCTGCTCCGGCAACGTAGGAACAGATACAACAAAGGCAGGCTGACCTGACTCATCCGGGAAAGCGCGATATCCGGCCGTGTACTCAAATGTTCCAATCTTCTCGTTAGCCGTGGTAAATCGGAACCCGTCATAGTGTAGCGCTTCATAGACATCCATCGGCAACCGCGAGGCTATCAACTTGTCACGCACAAGCTGCGGGCGACTCGAAGAAACGAGCTCTGTTCCCTTATAAACATTCAGATCCAAACCAACCCGCGCAGACAGTGAGTCAATACTCGTCCTGTCCAACGTTCGAAACGGGAGTTCTCCTACGCGCGAATCCAGCAGCAGCGTGTTCTCAACTCGCTCCAGGTGCTGCCTCAACCAACTCTGTATCGCCCTGTCGTTTTCTTCCGTGACAACTTTCAGCCCTACAAAACCCATAGCGATGACGGTGACAAGTCCAACTGCGAAGAACGCGTTGAGTACTTTATCTCGAAATCGAATACGAGGTGCAGGGATTAAACCGAGGCGTCGTCTCCGCAGGAGTCCGAGCACATATACTGGCAGTCCGATAAAAAGTCCGGCAACAGTCAGTCGAAGCAAATAATAGAGGTGGTCAAATGTGTTTGCGGTCGCCGTTCGCGCTGCTACAATCGATGGACCCGTTGCCACGCCGAGCGATGTCGGTGGTGCCGTACCATCAAACTGTGATTTTAGCCGGTAGTATGTTAGAAAATCCTTGTCGCGAAGGCGTTCTTCAGTCCACAACTCTCCGTCGATTAGAACTCGGGAATAGATATCTTCGCTTACCCGGAATCTCCCGAAACTTTCACCCACATTCCGGACGAGTACGTCGTTCTTAAATTCTGCCAGCGAAATGTCTGGAGACACACTGTTATAAATACTGGCTGGGATCAAGACATTCGGAAAGGGAGTCCGGTTGTCGGACAGGATCGTCTTGGGCTCCGCTCGGGCCAGCAGCCAACCGAGTGTATCCGCATCAGCAACCAGCGCCGAAATCCCCTGGTATCGGAACCTCTCGGGTTCGAGCCTACCCGTCATCGTTTCAACAAGCGGGTCGCGGTTACCGGAATCTCTGTACATCTGGCGCACGATTCGGAAGTCGTCCGTCTCTGCGGCGTCGAGCAGTTCTCGGGATAGCGATTGGTCCGCTATATAGAATCTGCCGAGCGGTCTGCCCGATAATGAGAATGCAGTTAACGTGAGGTCGTAGCCATTTAGGGATGAAAACAGGGATCCACGTACTTCCAGACTAATCAGCGAATCCATCTTCGCCCGGGACAAGCCTTCCCGAACTCCACTTACCAATCCTTCCGACTGCCCTGCGTCGTCAAGCATCCTCTCGACGGCAAAATTCACTCGTGGATCCTGGCCCTCATCGAAAAAATCTACTGCATCGATCATAGACGATCGAGTTCTCTCATTTAATCCATCAAAAAGAAATGGATAGGTCACGAGTGTGAGCACAAATACGGCAGGTAGGATCGTCCGCAATTTCAGCCAATCGTGTGATATCCTTTGCCGCCGATACAGGAAGTATCCGCCAAGTATGGAAGCAGAAATGAATGCAGCATACGTAGGGAAGCCCAGCGCATCGCTTACCATGTATCTGCTCACGGGAACATAGAGCAGGATCGCCACGAGCCAGGTGCCTATAGCCATGACGATCGTGTTGCCGCGATCCAGGTTCTCAGAAGTTATGTGGATGGCTACACCCACAACAGAAAGTGAGACAACGACTGCCGACAATGTGAGTATCATCGACGCAGCGAATACAAGGATGACGAGATTTTCCGGAAGCAATCCGCTTCGAGCAAAGTAGTCGAGCGTGCTGTCAATAATCACTCGGTGCAACACTGCACTGAGCGTGGTGACACCCGCGACTGAAACAATAACTCCAAAAGCATTTGCAAGAAAAAGCCGGACTCCCGAAAACATGTTCGTGGTGGTCCTTTTTTCTGGAAATGTCGAGCGCCGAATAAAAAAAGATGCCGCCAGGTATATTGCCGCAGAAATGCAAAAGACAACCAGCGCTGTCAGAACCAGATCACCGACTGAGCGCATGATCCCGAAGCCGAAGCGCGATGCAAGATGTGATGGATCGAAAAGTGGAGCGAGCGGTGATTTACCCTGTTGAAAACGTCCGGGGACATCGAGCTCCAACAACCAGAATCGCACACCAGCAGCGACCACGACGAAAGTCGCGACTGCGGCCAAATCTCCTGCAGCCATCGGATCAGTACGGCGTGCAACAGATTTCCTCAGCCACAGCCAGGAGCGAAGAAGGACCCACAAGCCGGCAATAGCCAACCAGAATGCCGCAACATGGTCAAATACTCGGCGGGTTGACTCCAGCAACTGCTGCCCTGAAGGGGGAGTGAGGATGGCGACAGCCAGGGGATTTCCATCCAGCCCGAAGAGGGTACGCTCCGTAATGCGCGCATTTACTGTCGGAAATACACCGTCGGGGTATTCCAAAACCAGTGGATATCCAATACTCCGAGACCAGTTTTCTTCGACCCGGTAATCTCGCAGATACCGGTTGCGAACTGGTGAATCAAACACTAATGTTTTGACTATTCGTACAACGCCGACTACATCCGAACCATCCCGTACTGGTATCCAGATCGAGAGTCCAACACGACGGTCAGCATCTTTCGCAATGGCAGTCTGGTAGGTCTCAAGAAATCTTGGCTGACTCGGTGCGTCGTCGAGCGGAAACGTAGGCCCGGTCCATGCCAGGAGTCGGGGTCGAGGATCATACAACTCCACTGATACCCACTGGGGCATCTCGAGCTCGGAAAAGTACGAGACAATAGTGTGGTTGGATTCATCGGACTCATCCGTTGAGACCCCGCGCAGGGCTTCGACAATTCTCTGGCTCCTGGATATTTCAATTCCCGTTCGGAGCAGGTCGTCTTGCATCAATTTGAAACGACTCTCGGCGTCGGCCAGCGAAGACACAACTTCTCCGGTTATCTGACCTTCGATGTTGCTGGCCTGCCTGTTGAGGACAACCTGACGAACCAGGACCGTCGCGACCGCAGCAAGAAGAAGCAGGACAGTTATCTGCCAGCCTGCTGCCTTTCGTCGTCCTATTTCGTTTTCAGAGCCGCCAGACATTACTCGACGCAATTAGAATTATCGTTTCAACTCCGCGGGCGGTCGACTGTAAATTCCCGGAGCTCCCACCGTTCTCCCTTCTTCTTCAATCGAAGATAGACGTTTAGTGGCCGACGACTCTCAGTCGAGTAGTAAAGACCTTCGACGAATTGTCCATTTCCCGTTGTCGAAGACGCTGTAAAGCGAAAAGCGGTCGATGGATGAGAACTGAAGAATTGAGCCAACACAAACTCCGCCTGGGACTTGCTGTAATTCTTGCCATGATCAAGAATGGACACGTCAATTCTGGATCCGGCCATACGCATAACGGCGTCAACATCGCCATCCGAGATAGCTTTCTCCAATCGATCGAGCAGATCGATTTTAGCTGGCTGGGCTCGAACGGGCAGAGCCGACACCAGGAAAGCCATTATCAACATGGCGAATTGAATTTTCATAAGAATGATGCATCGATTTAAGGATCGCTTCAAAAGTAGCAAAAAGCGAACCGGACTACCATTCGACGACCGCATTAGCGGAATTATCTCGATGCTGGTCCGCTTCGGAGCATCACTTTGGCCATAACATGCTGTTCTACACCAGCTTAAGTGAGTCCTCAACCGAGGCGATACTTTCGAGGTTCTGCGAATGCATTTAAAAATTAGCACCTGACACCTCCGCCAGGCTCCGTTTCCGTAACCCTTCCCGGGAGCTGCACCGGACAGAAGTGCCAAAAGCCTCGGAAATCGTGATTGATACCGTCCATCGAAAATTATTGCCCGTTCTCGTCGTATTGTGCGTTGCCGCGTGCGACCTGCCGACAAAAAGTCCAGACTTCACTTTTACGGCCGACGTCGAAGCTCCTCTCCTCTTCGAGAAGTCCTTCCTGTTCATGGGACCCGATAATTCCGGGAACGACGCTTTAATAGATACTACGAGCAGTTCGTTCGACTCCCTCTTTACTGTTTCATCAAGGAGCGAGGAGATCTACATCATACAGGAGATCGACGATTTTGATGTGGGTGAAATTTCCGATCCGATTGATCCGATATCATTCGATCCGGTGGATATCGAAGTTTCGATTGGTACGCTTGCAAGCCCCTCATTTACTGGCGGCGTACAGCAGACGGTAGGTATATATCAGACACCTCCCCTGTCCGCACCAGCTGTTCCTCCGACCATTGAGTCCACTCAAGCATTCTACCCTGTCGGTGTCGGCGACCTCCTTGTTCAACCACAAAATGATGTTGTTGACCTTACCGGGTCAACGATTCTTGCCTATCACTTCACATCCGTCGCAAGCGGATTCAATGAACTGTCCTTTGTACTGTCCAATAACCTGAACGAAATTGTGACCGATGGGTCATTCGTTAACGGCTCTATTCCTCAGCTCGTCCTGGAAGATGCCGACGGCACCGAGATCACGAGAACCAGTTTTGATATAGCTCCGCTACCGGGGCAATCCGCTACTGCGGTTTTAAATGTTGCGTCGTCATCACTGCCGACAGGCGGGCGCTTTCGTCTGGACATCGGAACACCATCCGGATTTCAACCAATAGCGGACGCACCGCAGGATATTCCAGTGGCCTCGACATCCGCTCCTCTCGAATATGCCGGAGTAACCCTTGACTCACTCGGTCCACAGTCAGGGGTCGGCGACTCAACCAATGATCTTGTTATTTCAGGAGATATTGATTTCACGGGAATAGTGACACAGTCAGGCAACGTCGACATCGTCATCACGAATAATCTTGACATCCCACTGTTTGTTGATGACGTACGACTGAGCAACCGCAACGCTGTCGATACCTATCCTAATGGACACGTCTTCGCTGCGACGTTCGGTCAGACAGTCCCTGCTCGGTCTACGAGGACAATAGCTCTCAATCTCGGTGTCACCGGCATCGCCTCAGGTATCAGCGCCAATGTTATCCTTTCCAGTTCCGGGAGCGCCGGGCAACTCGATGTAATGTCGACAGATGGCGTCGATTTCAGCGTGGCCGGGAGTGCTGAAATCAATAAAGTATATTTCCGACCGCAGGGTGAACAATTCAGCGAAGTTGGCCAGACATCGTTGAGTCTCGATGGAGTTCACTTCAATAGCCCGACGGACTTTGTGGAGATAGCTTCGGGGTCTCTCGATATCAGCAATCTTGTGAACGGGTTCGACCTCGCGATGGACGTTGTTGAAATTAGTTTCCCCTCCATTCGGATGGCACCTTATGCACCTTCGGATTCTCTGAGGCTTCGGTTCCAGGGTTCCACGGACAATCCGACAAGCTACATTTACAGAGGGATTGGACGGAACGAAGGGCCCCGCAACGTTTCTGTTGACATGGCCTCATTACGAATGTATTCCGATGCCGGCGATCTGCGATATAATATTGCGGCGACAGCTGAGGAGGCCACGGACGTTCGAGAAATTATTTCAGATGACCAGATCAATTCTACCGTAGAGGCCAACCAGATTGAGGTAGCGTCTGTACAGGCAACGATAGATCCAATCAGATTTGATGTGACGGAAGACGCAGACAGCAACGGATTGCTGGACGTGTTGCATTCGTCGGAATCGATTGAATCGTCGCTGAGTGGAATCGGGGACCTGGTCGATTTCGGCTTTACGTCTCTTTCCCTTGCTGGCACCGAACTTACACTCGACATTTCTTCGAGTGTATCCGCTAACTATGTTCTTTATGCCGCCATCGTCGGAATAGATCCGGACGGCAACCCCGTTTTTCTAAGTGGCAAAAATGAATCTGCTGTGTCACCTTCTGATACAATGTCGACGAAGTTCGCAGCAGATGGTGCTTTATTGCCGGCAGCAGACCTGATCCGATTCAATGTATCCTCCGGCGAATCTCAGCAGGCATCAGTCGTATTGAATGAGTCCAACTCTAACATTGACGACTTTATCAATGGGCTTCCAACATCCATTCGTCTGGCTGCCGCGGTCATCGTGGAGCCTGATGGTGGTCAGGTTTCTTTGGAACTGCCCTTTACGTTTGATATCGGACTTGGAGCGAGCATACCACTCCGATTCAAAGGAGATGCCGCGTTTAACAAACTCGTCAACGCAGACCTGTCGGGCCTCGACGAATTAACTGACCCTGAAAAAATCGTGTCACTCGACCAGGCCACACTTCGTCTGGGATACGAAAACGGGATTCCACTCGGCCTCGAGGCACGCATCCGTGTCGTTGATGAGTCTGGCAATACGATAGTTACAATTCCGTCGCTGGCCGAAGAACCACTGACAGTTGAATCTGCAGCCTCAAGTGAGTTTGGTATTTCGTCGGAGGCTACCATAGGCATCGGCGAATTGACAATCGACAACGAGACTCTCGTTCAAATGGCAGCCGGCTCTGACATTGAATTGGTTCTCAGCGTGATGGCTGATCAGGAGGGTGTTCGGCGCGTGCGAGCTATCGATGAAATCAAAGTTAACCTTACCGGTGATTTTGATCTCCGCGTTTCTACTGGCAACTAGATCTCTACATGCAAAATAACATGACCAACGTATTTAAGAATCTTGCTGCCTTAATTTTAGTCGTCGGGATCACGACACCGGCATCTGCGCAAGTAAATTTAAGGGGACCAGTTCCAACCTCCATCGGCGGTGGTGGCGCTGCGATGCAGAGCAGCGTCGACGCTTTGTACTTGAATCCAGCCAACATATTAGATCCCGGTAGCCCGCGTGGCATCACGCTGTCGCTCGGCCGTGTATCTGCTTTCGCAGGTGGAGACCTTATGCAATTTAAGTATTACAACGAGGCGTTTACGAGTGGCAATGATCTTACCCCCGTTCAGGCTGCCAGTGTGATAGAAGATTGGTTTGGAGAGACCAGCTCCGGGGCGTTACGGTCAGCCGAATTCGGCGCCGAAGCAGTTCCTCTCGCTCTTACCATCCAAAACGGAGACTGGGCAGTAGGACTCGCTATGAAAAGCAGGACCGTCACCAAGGTAGGAGTCAGTGGAGGCTGGTTGGATCTGGTTTTGGTTGGAGATGACGAACAAAGGAGCATCCCAATGAACGCTGATCTAAGACTGCTTTCAACGACGGAAATTTCAGCGGCATTCAGCAAGCGGTTAGCGGGGGGACTCGTTACTGTAGGGGCGGCACCAAAATACATTCTCGGTAACGAGTTCATGGAGAATGTTTTCGAGTCGACCGCAACTGTTACCGGTGATTCGATCATTCATGAGTTCGACTATGTCAGTCGTGCAGCGGGTGGCCTGGGCACGCGAATAGTTGATAACTTGTCGTTCTTCAGCCCGACGACTCTTGAAGAGGAAAGTTACTCGCCATCGTTTCTGGGTGGCGCTGGTGCAGGTTATGGACTGGACCTGGGGGTAACGGTCCATCCGGCGCCAGCACTATATGTGAGTGCCAGCATTACGGACATCGGAACGGTACGCTGGAATGACAATGCGGAGACTTCTCGTCCTGCTAACAATACATTCCGGTTTGATGGCTTGAACCTGGACCTCGACGAGTTGAACGATCGCTACAATGGCGATATCGTGGCGTATGCCGAAAACATTCTCGACAGTCTTGCCCGCGATACATATGAGGAAGTGATAACCGAGTTTGGAGCATTTAATAGTCCACTCGCGACCTCTTTCCATCTTGGTGGACGATTTTCGCCTTTGTCTAAGCTGTCTATAACTGGTGGAACGTCTATTCCGCTCAATGACTCTGCGGGCAATGTTACGCGGAAACCATCTTTGTATGCTGGGACCGAGTATATCCTTGGTGGATCCTTCGGCATTCCGCTTCGCGCCGGAGTTCATCTTGGAGGAGCCGGGGCACTTGCTCTGGCAGCTGGCTTTGGTATCCGTACTCCTGTTTACGATTTCGATATTGGATTCGTGGCGACTCCGTACACCAATTCCCTGGGATCAGGCGGTCGCTATTCGGTCAGCCTTTCGTTGGCGAATATCAAGATCTGATCTCCCTAGCCGGACTTGATGGTTGGCTTGACAGAAGAATTGTCGGGTATAGTCGAGTGTGTCCGTTATCACAGCGTGGCGAAGGTACACGGGCGCTTTTCTAATGAACTCCTAATGGACCCCTCATGTTAGTGAGTCCAGAGGCGGTTAAGTTGCTACCGGGGAGGAGGAGTGGTGGCCCCCGCGCGAGCAATGAAAATGTGATTCACCGACCCCGAACTCCACCACCCACAGGAGATTTCCGCCAGCTTTCGACCACCTGAATTTTCTAGTCACCGAAAGTTATCACCGTGACACCGGGCCCCCCGGACTCCCATTCGGCATCGTCAAACGTTGCCACATCACTCCTCGTCGACAGGTATTCTCGAATGGCGTTTCTGAGCGCACCCGTTCCAGTGCCATGCAAAATATGTGCTTCCTTAAGAGATGATGCCACCGCTCGGTCAACAAACGTCATCACTTTGCCTAGCGCCTCCTCTACCCTGTCTCCGCGCAGGTCAATTTTATGACTGGCTGAAAGCGACGCCAACCCTTGATCACCCGCGAACGACCTTATCTCAACACGTTGCTCCCTCCGCCTACCTACCTTTCGTACACGGTTTCGATCGACCGTAAATCTGCCTGAACCAGCAATAACTGTGATCTTATCCTTCTCAACAGATTCTACCTCGGCGGCTGCACTCCCTCCATCTACAACAACCATGTCTCCTACAACAATTGGATCGGGAGAGTGTGGTGGTGTCTGCTCAACTTCGCCTATAGCCAGGGCTTTTCGATCCACTTTGTCTACAAACTCCTGCAGCTGCTCACGAGTTTTTCTGGTCGCCTTTTTGTCAGCTCCTGCCTCTCGGATTTCGCGAATGGTCCGCTCAATCTCCGCCCGTGAATCCCGAAGCAATTTTTGACTTTCAGCAATTGCGTCCCTGCGGATCTGATCGGCTGCCTCTTTCTGTTTGTCCATCTTTGCTTCATACCGCTTTTTCACGGATGACGCATCTTCCATTTCAACACGAAGCTTCTGTGAGAGCTGGTCAACCTCAAGCTTTTCTTTCTCGAGTTTTGAAATTAGTTCGTCGACCGACGATTCCTGTGAGCCCAGTATCTGACGTGCTCTTTTAATCAGGTCGTCAGACAATCCCACTCTCGTTGCAATTTCCATTGCATACGACGATCCCGGTAGGCCCTGTATGAAATTGTATGTTGGTACCAGTCGCTGTGCATCGAATTCCATTGATGCATTGCAAAATCCTTTGGCGGATTCAGCCGCAACTTTTAACCTACCAAAGTGGGTGGTCACGATCGTTCGACAACCGGTTGCAGACAGGGCTTCGAGCGTTGCCAATGCCATCGCCGACCCCTGATCCGGATCTGTCGCTGCACCAATCTCATCGATCAAGACCAGTGTGGTAGGGTCTGCCTCTGCGACCACTTTTTTCATTAGCGAAAGGTGCGAGCTGTATGACGACAGATCTTCCTCGAGTGATTGCTCATCTCCAATGTCCACAAAAAGTTTTTGAGGAATGCACACTCTACTACGAGGATCCAGTGGCACCGGAATACCACATGACAGCATCAACAGAATTAATCCTGTAGTTTTCAGCGCGACCGTCTTGCCGCCGGCGTTTGGCCCGGAAATCACCAGCGTGTTGCAATCGTTTTTCAGCTCAAGGTTTAGTGGCACAACCTCCCGCTCCGCATCTCCTTCCTTAAAGTATAGCTGAAGTAATGGGTTGCGAGCATCTATCAGAGAGAGTTCGGCACTGTCTGACACCAAGGGCACTTCTCCACCTATCTGTAGGGCCAGTACAGCCCTTGCAAAGAATACGTCGAAGACCCCGATTGCCTGACTCGCACCGACCAGTGACGGCTGATTTTCTCGGACGCGATTGGTCATCTCAGTCAGGATTCGAACGATCTCAGCGCGCTCGCGGGCCTCTAGCGTTCGCAGTTCGTTATTCAAATCCAGGCATGAACTCGGTTCAATGAATACAGTCTGCCCGGTCGCAGATACGTCGTGAATAAACCCGCTGACTTTCCTTTTTCCTTCTGCCTTGACCGGGATTACATGTCGACCTCCGCGAATAGTGGGTTGGCCTTCAGCTGCAAATCCAGCATCTTGCGCTTTTTTCAACTCGCGGGACAAGGCCCTCTGCAGCTCACGCTCGTACCCCTCCTTCTCCTTTCGAATTTTCCTCAGTTCAGGAGATGCATTGTCCGCTACATTACCATCAGCATCAAGGCGCTCACCGAGTAGATGAGCAAATGATTCATCGAGCTGGACTCCGTCGAAAACTTTACAGGCTGCTGGATACTTTTCGATGCGCGACCGAAAATATTCCTTCAGACTTGTGAACGTTACCGCGAGCCGGCGAATCTCCAGAAGTTCAGTGCCGTCCAGAAATGAACCAACTGGTCCTATTTGCTCCAGCAATAAACTAACGTCGGATACCTCTGCATGTGGAACCGCATCGTCGAATTGGATGGCCGAACGAATCTCGTCTGTCGTTTCAAGCTGACGCCGAACGTCGTCGGAAGCAGACAGAAAAGGCAGGGACTCCAGGAAGGCAACACCTTGCTCCGTCCTGAGTAGATCATGTACACGTCGCTGGATTACATCGAACCCAAGTTTTTGAATACCCGATTGCGGGAAAACGTGCATCATGAGTTGACGTCAGGCGGAAATTTCAGAATGATCACCGATGTTTGCCGTGCCATCGAAACCGCTGACCGTCGCACTACGGCCAATGAGAGAATCTTTGAGGTTCGAGTCGGAGACGGAAGCGTCCTTGAACAAGATTGAATTGGTAAGCGTGGAGTTCGCGACAGACGCTCCTGCTTCTAGCGATACCCCGGGACCTACCGTTGAGTTTACCATCTTCACTCCAGCGCCAGCGTAGACTGGCTGAACAATAGTACATCCCGGAAAATCATCCGGAGATACCGTTTCTTCTTTCTTGAGAATTATCCCCGTCGTTTCGAGTAGGGCAGGAATGGTACCACAGTCCAGCCATTCTGATACTGATGCCGTCTTGAACACCTTTCCCTCCTTCAGCAGCCGATCGAAAGCGTCGGTGAGCTGAAACTCGCGACCATGACCGCGCACGTCATTGTCGATAAGGTACGCAATGGCTTTGCGGAGAGCGTCCAGATCCTTTACATAGTAGATTCCAATCAGAGCCTCATTCGAGATGAGCTCAGCCGGCTTTTCTACGAACTCGACGATCTTGTCGCCCTCTCGCACCGCGACGCCGAATCGGCTCGGGTCCTCGACTTCTTTTACCCAGGCGACCACGTCGGCGTCGGCAACGCTCACATCTGGAGACATATAGAATAACGTATCAGCGAAGACGACAATGCCGTCACCAGAAAGGTGATCTTCAGCGCAGAAAACTGCATGGGCCGTTCCCTGGGCGACATCCTGCGTGACGAACGACGCTTTCATATTGCGGGCACTGCAAATTTCTGTCAACTGATCTCTTACCTGCTGACCAAAGTCCGGGCCCAGAATAAAGACGCCTTCATCTATTCCTTTGGGCATAACAGCGACGAATGTATCAACGATTCGTTCGACCATATTCTTGCCCCGGACGTTTAGGAGTGGCTTCGGAGTTACATGTGAATGCGGACGAACTCGCGTGCCACGTCCTGCCATGGGAATGATGAGTTTCATAAAAGTGTTTTGTTGAAATTAGGTGTACTAAAAAGGCGATACCATTCGGGGGAGCAAGAACCCTAGGGAACTTGACGATCGGGATTAAAGGCGTGCAGGTAATCCTAAGTGGTAATAACGGCTTTGTCAGATAGAACTTAATAACTAGACAGGTGCGCCTCACCGGGTGTCTTCATTTTTCTTCATCTCTTGCCAATTGTATTAGCCCTAAACGAGGTGTTGTCCTACAAACAATACCCTGTGGCTTACGTTATATGGATACACGGCAGGACAATGACGTGGTGGCAATCTTTCAAATTATAGACGTTTTCCCGCTAAATCGTTTTTTGGCACTATCATTGAACACTTGTCGATAGTATTAACAATCTGTAGTAAAACATGAAAACACTTTTTTCAGGAAATAGATTTTCTCTCCCACTTGTAATGATCGTAGTGTCAGCAATGGCTTTTGCAGGCTGCGCTAATTCTAAAAACACCGGCAAGGGAGCCGCAGTCGGCGCCGGGGCAGGTGCTGTAATTGGCGGCATCATTGGTAACACTCAGGGTAGCACTGGAAAAGGCGCGATCATTGGTGCTGCAGTAGGTGGCACGGCCGGAGCTATCATCGGTCGCCAGATGGATAAGCAAGCAGAAGAGCTCGAAGAAGCTCTTGAAGATGCTGAGGTTGTTCGTGTTGGAGAAGGCATTCAGATTATTTTCGATTCGGCAATTCTATTTGATGTCGATTCGGAAGTACTGAAGGCTAACTCTCGAGAAGACCTTGAGAAGTTGGCTGGCAGCTTGAAGGAGTACCCCAACACCGATGTTGTCATTGTTGGACACACCGATTCTACGGGACCCGAAGAGTACAACCAGTCCCTTTCGGAACGACGTGCTGGTTCAGCCGCGAGTCTTCTTATGGCATCTGGAATATCTTCGTCACGTATAACTACGCTTGGCAAAGGTGAGCTGGAACCAGTGGACACCAACGACACGGTAACTGGTCGTCAGGCTAACCGTCGGGTAGAGATCGCAATCTTCGCAAATGAAGAGTATCGAGAATCCCTCGAAGCTTCTGAAGGCTAAGATTTAGCTATATAGTTTAACATTGGGAAAGCCCTCGTGATATTCACGGGGGCTTTCTTATTTTCATCCTACACGGCACACCCGAGTCATGTCTACTTTTACTCGCTTAGCCATCACATTAACTGAACTCCGATAATACGCATGGATCATGTTCGCCGACCAGGCAGTAACCCGAGACCGGAACTAGAGATTGATGTCTTCCAGCAAAGTCAGATAAAAGATCTCTGGCGTGTCTTCAGGATTATGTCGGAGTTTGTAAATGGCTTTGAAGTCATGTCGTCTGTCGGACCGTGCGTCTCAATTTTTGGGTCGGCTCGGACCAAAGGCGATAATGAATACTATCAGATTGCCTCAAAGACTGCTGCTGAACTTGTCAAAAAAGGATATGGCGTAATCACGGGAGGCGGACCCGGGGTCATGGAAGCCGCAAACAAGGGCGCTCAGGAAGCTGGAGGGCGATCGGTCGGACTGAATATTGTCATCCCGAGAGAGCAAGATGCCAATCCGTATGTGGACCCGGACAAGTTGCTCAACTTTGATTTCTTCTTCGTCAGGAAGGTCATGTTTACGAAATACAGCCAGGGCTTCATTGTATTGCCGGGTGGTTTTGGGACCCTGGACGAGCTCTTCGAAGCCCTGACGCTTATCCAGACAAGCAAAAGCAGCCGCTTCCCCATCGTCCTGGTCGGATCCAAGTTTTGGGGCGGCCTCGTCGATTGGATCAAAGAAACGCTCCTGGGTGCCGGCAACATTTCGGAAGAAGATTTGTCTCTATTTGAGGTAACCGACGATCCGGAAGAAGCAGTCCGAATCATAGACGATTTTTATCGAGAGCATATATTGGCACCGAATTTCTAGGATGATCACGTACCTGTACAATAATGTCCTGTGATATTAACATTTCACATAGAAATTTGCGTTCGGGACGAAAAATTCCCTTCCAATCGCGTGCTAAAAAGAGTACTTTTGTAGTCTTGGACCCAATTCAAGCTGCCGTCAGAGTCCAAATCCGGAATGTGAAGATAGTTCGGCATGGATGTGGCAGTAGACAGGATTACAACCCGACTGATCAGATTCCAATCTGACGGTTACCAATACCGACATTCGTATTTATCAGAAACAAGAACGAATAACGATGAGACGTTTTTTTACCCCGACTCTCGCTGCCCTACTGCTAATATTCTTTGCAGGAGTTACCGGCGTACAGGCCCAGGACGACCAGGCGTATAAGGAAGCTTATAACGCTGGAATCGCAGCAGCCGAGGCAAAAAATTACACCGAGGCTTACAAGCAATATGGAATCGCCGCCGACCTTGCGACAAAAGCAGGTGATAAAGACATTGCAGATAAGTCCAAAAATATCCAGTCGAAGATCGACAAGATCCTCGGCACGAAAGCCTACAAGGCAGGCGACTACGAAACAGCACTGAAGAGATTCGAAACTGGCTACAAGCTCGATCCCTCATACGCTCCAAACATTTATAGCAAGGGACTGGCTCTCAAGCAGCTTGGACGTATCGACGAAGCGATGGCCGATTTTAAAACTGCTTCCGAATCCAGAGATAGCAAAACAGCACGAGCTGCTGAAAACGCTATTCGTGGATACTATCATTCAGAAGCGTCAAAATTGGTAGCCAACCAGAAAGCAACTTCAAGTGATGCCAAAAACGCAATCGCCTTGCTCGAGAAAATGCAAGAGTACATCGACGCCGATGCTGACACGTACTTCTACATGGCAACGGCACAGAACATTCAGCGGGACTATCCAGCAGCGATAGCAACAGCTGATCAGGCTCTGGCCATCCATCGCGGAAGCAAAAGTGACAAAGCTAAAATCTACTTCGTCAAGGGAGAAGCTCTGCTCAACTCCGGGGACAGTGGAGCGGCGAAAGCATCGTTTGCTGAAGCAACCTATGGCTCTTACAAAGCACTCGCAGAACACTATCTGGAAACACTCTAGGTTGTTAACTGCAAGAAGATTTAAACCCGCAGTCGAGTTCTCGGCTGCGGGTTTTTCTATTTTAGGACTCTTGTTACGGACTAACCCTGTGCAATCTCATGGATTCAAGCATCATCGCGAGCAGCGCCCGAATCGGCAGCTCAACCTCCATTGGACACTATTCTGTCATTGGAGATAACGTTGTCGTTGGCAATGGATGTATTGTCGGGCACCACGTAGTGATCCACGACGATGCAGTCATCGGAAACAACGTCCGGATCGACGACCACGCGGTCATAGGGAAGTTGCCCATGAAGGCGGCGGCCAGCGCGACCACCAGCGACGCCGCCCTACCGCCGACTGCCATCGGCGATGGTGCAATAATAGGGACAGGTGCCGTCGTCTATCGCGGCGCTTCGCTCGCCGACGGAGTCCTGGC
>CBDUKH010000067.1:0-20833 GCA_965367755.1 uncultured Rhodothermales bacterium | reverse complement strand
TAACCAATTACCACTAACAGCGAGGCCCGAAGGGCCGAGTCATACCGCTGACTTAACTTATTTCCTTCCCCCTATCAGCAACAATAAACCTTTTGGGATCTAGTGGCATCTAAATTCAAAACCTAACCTGGCACGGGGATCGCGCAAACGCTGACAGAGCCGCAAAAGGATATCGTAGAACAAGATCTAGCTCTGGTTAAGGAGGCCAGTGCCGGAGATGCGTCTGCTTTTCGCATACTGTACGATCAGCATTGTGGCCATGTTTTTGCCGTATGCCTCCGCTTGCTGGGAGACCGTCAGGCTGCAGAAGACATGACTCAGGATTCCTTCGTCAAGGCCTGGCAGAAGCTGGGTGACTTCAATTGCGACAGTTCCTTCGCCACGTGGATCCATCGCATTGCGATAAACACAACGCTTTCATATTTGCGCAAGGCCAAGCGCCGTCTTTCACTTCTGCCGTCGCCAACTCAAAGAGTTGCTCGCCCGATGGAGGACCAGCGAATGGACCTTGAAGACGCGATAGTGCAGTTGCCGGAGCGGGCCCGACTCGTCTTTGTCTTGCATGACGTCGAAGGATATCGACATCAGGATATAGCAGACAAGCTGGATATTGCGGTTGGAACTTCGAAAGCCCATCTGCACTCCGCACGAAAACAACTAGTCAAGAGCTTGAATAGATGACACACTATCATCACATCGACGATCTGCTAGATGCTTATTTCGACGACTCATTGAGTACGCGAGATCAAGCCTCTTTCGCAAATCATATCGCCACGTGCGATCGTTGTCTGTCGATGGTTAATGATTTTCGACAGCTCATCGATGAAACGTCGTCGCTGCCCCGGTCCATCGATCCTTCGCGCGATCTTTGGAGTGGTATCGAAAACAGGCTCCACGACTCAGCAGAAACTACCAACGACAAGTCAACCAGGCCCGTGCCATCACGAATGCCTGTGTGGCCAACTACGTTGCTCGCCGCGGCGGCCGTCGTCGCAGTCGCCGCGCTTCTGGTGACTCTATTTCCAAGTCAGGATGAATGGGAAGTCATCCGCGTTGCTGGAGTCCCTACACTCGACACCACTGACCTGACCGGTACCGCAACGATAGCAGCAGGACAACATCTTGTAACCGACGGGGAGTCCCAGGCTGCTATTCAGGTTGGTAATATAGGAGCCCTCGATATCCTCCCGGGAACACGTATTCAACTGCTCAGCACAAGGCGCAGCGATCATCGGTTTAGATTGTCAAGTGGTACTATTCATGCGACCATAAATGCTCCCCCGAGAATCTTCTTTGTGGAAACCCCTTCTGCCCTTGCGATCGACCTCGGGTGTGAATACACCCTGTCCGTCGACTCCACAGGACAAAGCCATTTACATGTGACGTTCGGATACGTAGAACTCAATCACCGGTTGAGAAATAGTGTAATTCCGGAGGGCTATCGTGCAATATCGAGAGAGAGCACCGGGCCGACCGTAGCGTATGATGAGGACGCATCCGAAGAGTTTGTATCAGCTCTCGTCCGACTTGAATTCGAATCCGATGTGTCGGCTGTGGACGACATTCTTAATAACGCAACGCCTTTGGATGCTCCGACTCTTTGGCTGCTCCTCGAACGAAACTATCCCGACAGCAACAGGAAAATCTACGGCCGACTGGTTGACCTGGTCGGTGAACCCGAAGGCTCAACGATGGAAGGAGTCCTGGGAGGCAATGTCGAGATGAGTTTGGCCTGGCAAAATCATCTTGGACTCGATCTAACCCTTATGACGTTTGATGGCGTCAAACAGAAAAAGAAAAAACGCAACCCATGAGGTTACGCAATGCCATCAACTCATTACCACAGCAAAGCACCGCAGTTCATCGTGTTTCTTGCTGTTACAGCACTTATCGCGAGTCCTGTCTTTGCGCAGTCTATCGCGACGCCTTCCGCCAAGGATAATTGGAAAGTACAGGTCACGGACGACGCCGAACCCGGAACACCGCTGGTAGTCACCGGGACTGTTTATGCAAAAGATAAACAGACTCCCCTTTCCGGGATAAAGATCGAGATTCATCACACGGGCGCTGATGGATTGTATGCGCCTCGCTCAGAGCCACGTGGTACTGTCCGCCTGAAAGCTACAATGGTAACAAACGACAATGGTCAGTACCAATTCACTACCATCCGACCCGGCTCCTATCCAAGCGGAGACGCACCAGCTCACATTCACTACAAATTGTCGGGACCAGGTATTCCAGACGATGCGTGGTATGCGCTTGAATTCCAGGACGACCCCCACGTACCGCGTCGAAGGCGGGATACTGAAATGGCACGTGGCCGCTTTACCGCCGTGGTTGCGACAGAATCCAATAGTGACGGTACCCTTCGTGCCGAGTTCAATATTTTGACCACCGTAACTCCCTCGGAACAATGAAAAATATCTTAACGCTCGTATTAGCCACCGCGCTGATTGTGATATCATTGTCAGCATGGAATACCAACCACGGCAACGAATTTGTAGTTCGTAATAGCGACAGCCGAGTAACCTTTACACTAAGCAAGTGGACAGTATTCAAGGAAGAAGGTCGCTTTACCGACTTTGGTGGACGCATCCATTATCATCCGGAAGACCCATCGGAATTGCGCGTCAACTTTCACGTCGATGTTGGCAGTATCGAGACGCATAACAATGTGCGCAACGCACGACTCCAGAAGGAGGATTTTTTTGACTCGGACAACTATCCTCGAATGGAATTCGCAAGCACGTCTGTAGTTAAAAACGACGATGGGACGCTGAGTGTATCCGGAAACCTCACCATTAAAGGTACCACACGTAAAATCACAATACCTGTCACTCCGCTTGGCATTGCCAATGTCGAGGACCTTGGCACGATAGCCGGTTTCGAGACCCAGTTTCGGATCAATAGAATGGACTACAACGTCACGGGACACTCATGGAGTGACGGACGGAACATTCTTGGTCACGAAGTCGATGTCCGCGTCCTGGTGAGCGCCTCTCGCCGATAAAGCGCTCTGGTAGTGTTAATTGACCTATGAATACCCGTTTGGACGCTTGACTAAGTCGTCTAAGGACATCATTTTGTCAAAGATGAAAATCCATCCTCTGATCTCATTTGGGGCTCTCCCCCGGCCCTGTTCCGGAGATTATGTAGTCTAACTCGATATTCAGGAGGCCATTACATGAACCCGTTTATTACCCGTGGAGCCATCAGTTGGCCCGAACTGCAAACAAATGACGTTCCGTCAGCAGTATCTTTCTATAAAAAAGTATTCGGCTGGAGTATCGACACGATGCCCATGCCGACCGGTGACTATAATGTTGTCAAAATTGGTGATGCTGGAATAGCTGGTATTTTTCAGGCGCCGGATGCCTCCATGCCGACCGCGTGGATGTTCTATGTGACCGTGAATGATGTTGAAAAGATTGCGGCTCATGCCGTCAAACTCGGTGGCAACATCATTATGCCCGCGATGGAAGTACCAACCGTCGGAACACTGCTTGGGATTCAGGACCCGACAGGGGCTGTTATCATGGCAATAAAGTACGACGAAAGTCAGGAAGAGCAGGATGCGCAGGCAGATATAGATTTTGCAAAAGCGTTTACGACGCACGGCATGTTCAGCTGGTTCGAGCTGAGGACGCCGGATATCGAGAAGGCTGGAAAATTCTACACCGATTTATTCGGATGGGAAATTAAAGAAATGCCTATGCCTGAAGGTGCGTATCATAGCTTATCCCTTGGAGATGTCGGTTTCGGAGGAATCGCACAGCCACCTCAGGCCGAAGTACCTCCTCATTGGGGTGCCTACGTAACAGTTGACGACGTCGACAAGATCACGAAGCTCGTAAAAGAAGCGGGTGGCACCATTGCGGTACCGGGCATGGACATAGAAGGAGTCGGACGATTCAACATGTTCCAGGATCCGACTGGTGCCTGGCTCTCAGCGATTACCTACGCCCCGGTGCTTGCTGAAGACACATGATTTGATGTAGTCGTTCACTTGCAAGTAGCCGATCGAACAATGCCCTGGAGCGCCACACCTTCAGGGCATTGTTGCATTTCACGCGGCCGGACCACGATACTCGAAGAGCCAATTGAAGGTTAAGACGTACTAATCTTCGATCGCCAGTATAAGATCGACGACATCACGCAATATCGAAGCCTGTGGCCGATCAAACAGGTTCCAGCTATTCACGACGACAACAAGGTCCTTGTTCGGGACCACGAGTAGATACTGCTCTCCAAACCCAAGCCCGGCCCAGATGTCCACTCCCCCTCTATCAATCCGCCACCACTGCAAACCATAGCCGCGTCCAAAGTTTGCAGGGTCGACAATCCTGCTCGTGGCTAGATCGACCCACCCGTCGGGCAGAAGCCTGTTGCCATCCCAGATCCCGTCGTTCAAGTACAGCAAACCTATTTTAGCGAGGTCAGTCGCTTCAAGGTACAGCCCACCTTCCGTATCCGGATATCCTTTTGGCGTTTTCTTCCAGTGAAACAACTCGATTCCCATAGGGCCGAAGAGATACTCTCGCGCATACTCATCAATGAATTCACCAGTGGCATCTTTAATGACGCCCGACATTAAATGACTGCCACCGCTATTGTACACCCACTTCGTCCCGGGAGCAGCATCCATGGGTTGGTCCAGAGTAAACTGAATCCAGTCGTCACTGTGCTCTAGCATGAGCGTGGTATTCGTGCTGTCCAGGGGACGATCCTGCTCGTGCCATTCTATTCCAGAGCGCATCGTGAGCAAATCGAACAGCGTCACATCCTTCAAGCGGGGATCAACGTTCTTCAAGTCATACTCGTCAAAATATCCAAGTAGTTTTTCGTCCAGGCTCTCGATGTCACCTCGCTGGATAGCCACGCCAATGACCGTTGCGGCAACCGACTTCGTAACGGATTGAAGACTGTGCGCGTAGCTCTTCTGATAGAATGGATGAGTGCCTGGCCAATAGTAGTTGTATTCGGGAGATATGTCCATGCCATCACATGAGTCATGTCCGCACCCGAGTGCGCCGACAAATCCACGACTGATCTCCTCGTAATCGTTAACGTACTGCTCGTCGACGACCAGAACGCCATCTTTGACGACGACAAGACGATCAACATATCCATAAACCCCTTTTTCAATCAGGGAGTCGATTCGTGCAGCCTGCCTAAGGGGAATTCCATGGTCACCGGGCAACCCTGTGGTCCACTTTGCCGTCGGCCACTCAAGGTCTTGTGCAGCAGCTGGTACAGCGTGAAGTATCCACAGGCATGCGACGGCGACTACCAATGAATGCATCACGGACTTTACTGTAATATCTTCCACCATGTACCTCATAGTTGCCAGTGTTCAATGCCGTTACGTCGTAATCTCCAGTCCATAATAGACCTGACCTATCGTAACGTCGTCAAAATGTGCAACGTTAGGAAGCGTGGCCCATTGCCGGAACCCAAACTTTTTCAGCAGCGCAATACTCGCCAGGTTATTCTCGAGAAGTATCGCGAACAAAATTTTTACATCGAACTCGGAGCATCGTTCGAGGACGTACTTCATCATGGCCGAGCCTACACCCTTACCATGCATCTGGTAGTCGACGTAGTAACTTACTTCAGCAGAGTATCGCAATGCGCGCCTCCCTGGACGGTACTGAGATACGCTAATCCATCCGACAACCCTACCATCCAATTCACTGACCAATACCGGTCGAGATGAGGTATGATTTGCTAACCACGCAGCTCGATCTGAAGGTAAAAGCTCATCCATGTCAGCGGTACGCTGGTCTCGCACGGCCTGGTTATAGATAGTGACGATCGCTTCGAGATCAGACTCCAGAGCGACTCGGATTGTTTGGTCTCCATTCATTCGTGCTTTCTACTCCGGCCATTCAGCCGCCGAATCCAGAACTCGTTGAAGAACTTCGTAGTACCGCCCGACATGTAGCCCATCCATCATTCCATGATGAACCTCAACAGACAGCGGCATCAGGATTTTATCTCCAGAACGAAAATATTTCCCGGCCGCGATCTTCGGCACACTGTCTTGCGTGTTAATCCGCCGGGCATGAGCGAAACTCGTAAACGAAATCCAGGGCAGCACCGTGCAATGAATGATATCGCTCTTCCAGTCTGCTGGCTCAAGGGCGCCGTCGTCAACCTTGGCCCGGGCAATAGCTCCCGATGCATTGGTGCTGAACAAATGGTATTCAGCGTGATAGTCAAGATAGCAGAAGGCAAATGCCTCGTCGTCCCGGAGTACGATAGTGCCGATATCGACGTAGTCATGTACAATTACGTCGTCTCCGCTGGTTCGAAAACGCATACACTCCAGTTCATTGGCAGCGCGAGCGAGGGCGTAATGGAGCCCGACGAAAAAAGAGTGCGCTGGTGACGATCGTGCAAGCGTGTGAAGTTCCGTAACGTCCACGTTGACGCAGACATTAAAGAAGGGATAGTCAAAATCTTTGAAGAACTGAAAATGCTGGCGGCGGCTCCAGCCTTCGACGTCAAGCGTGCGGCTCATTTTATGATACGTTGAAGTCTTGCCAACCGCTATCGGGATCATTTCCAGTCATGTCCAGACCTGCTCTAAGTTGCCACACCACCCGCGCGTTACGACCTGTAAATGACGGGGGCATCTGGCCAGGTATTTCAAACGACTGCTCGATAGCTTCAAGGACACCAGCATCCAATTCCACGCCGGTCGCAAGTGTGAATTCCTGGTCATAGAGAACTTCGCGAGCACTGACATTTACCGGTTGCATCTGATTGCCCTGGGCACCAGTTTGCTTAACACCGGGCACGTTCACTTCTTCGACGCAGCGCACGGTCAGGTATACACGATTCACTTTAATAGGCTCGTCGCGAACTGATACTTGAACCATCACCGATGTAGATTCCCCACGAGTACCAGGCTCAGTGATTACCGTAACATCTGCCCAGCTTCCTGTCAGATTTCTAAGCTTGGAGAAAATACCCATAGGTCCACACGATTCGTCATATGATTCTTAGAAGGAAGCTACATAACGAAATCCTACAGGTCAACGGGTTCCCGGCACGGAGCACGGTCAGTCCTGACTAACCGGCAGCGGCTGCTGCCGCAACTTTGGCCTGCGAGAACTTCTTGCGATCGTTCGGATCCATATATCTCTTGCGAAGCCGTAAGCTCGAGGGCGTGATCTCTATCAACTCGTCTTCCCGAATGAATTCAATTGCTTCTTCAAGGGACATCCTTCGGGGAGGGATGATCTTTTCAAAAGAATCCGACGATGATGCACGCATGTTCGTCAACTTCTTTTCTTTCGTGATATTGACATCGAGATCGGCGTCTCGACTGTTCTCTCCGATGATCATACCCTTGTAGACCATTTCCATGGGACCGACGAAGAGTTCGCCTCGCTCCTGGAGATTGACGATGGAATATCCGGTCACCTTGCCCTGCCTGTCGGCTACCAACGCACCCGTAGTTCGGTGGATGATGTTTCCTGCCCAGGGACGGTACTCGGCGAAGAGATGGTTCAGGATCCCGGTACCCTTGGTGTCTGTCATAAACTCGGTACGATACCCGATAAGTCCTCTACTCGGAATTTCAAACTCCAATCTGACTCGACCAGAACCATGGTTGACCATTTTCGTCATGATGCCTTTTCGGGTACCCAGTTTTTGTACCACGACACCCATAAAATCCTCTGCTACATCTATCTCAGCGACCTCGTACGGCTCGTGAATCTTGCCGTTGATTTCTTTCGTGATAACCTGCGGCATCCCTACTGAAAACTCGAACCCTTCACGCCGCATCTGTTCGATTAAAATCGCCATTTGCAATTCGCCACGTCCATACACCATAAATGTATCGGCAGAACCTGTTTCTTCAATCCTCATGGAAAGATTGGTCTCCCCTTCTTTCAACAATCGATCCCTGAGGTTACGCGACGTAACATATTTTCCATCGCGACCGCTGAACGGTGAGTCATTGATTCGAAATTCCATCGACATCGTCGGCTCATCCACGTGTAGCGGATCGAGAGGAACTGGGTTCTCACCATCTGCAATGCTTTCACCCAGCCCGACGCCTGACATTCCTGCTACTGCAATAATGTCTCCCGGTATTGCTTCGTCGACTTCAATTCGATCGAGACCTTCGTAGACAAATAATCCTGAAACTTGTGTCTTCGTCTGCGTGTCGTCACGATGGCAGACGACGACCTGTTGGCGGTTCTCAATTTTTCCCTGCATAACACGACCAATGGCGAGCGGACCGCGATATGAATCCGGCACAACATTCGTAACCAGGATCTGAAGTGGCGCATTGATATCGCCCGTCGGTGCTGGAGTCGCATCGATTATTGATTGCATCAACGGCTTAAGATCTGTCAGCTCCTCATCAAGATCAAACGTACATTTTCCATCTTTTGCAATCGCATAGATGACAGGGAACTCAATCTGCTCATCGGAAGCGTCGAGATCGATAAACAGGTCTCCGATTTCATTCAGTACCTCGGTCGCGCGTGCATCGCTTCTGTCGATCTTGTTGATAACGACGATGGCAGGAAGGTTGAGTTCAAGAGCCTTCGACAGGACAAATCGGGTCTGCGGTAGCGGACCTTCTGCGGCATCGACCAAAAGCATTACGCTATCGACCATTCGCAAGGTTCTTTCAACCTCACCGCCGAAGTCGGCGTGACCAGGAGTGTCTACTATGTTTATCTTCGTATCGCCAAAGATTACCGCGGTGTTCTTCGCCATAATGGTAATCCCCTTTTCCCGCTCGAGGTCCATCGAGTCCATGACGCGCTCCCGAACCGCCTCATTGTCCCTGAACGTGCCGCTTTGCCAGAGCATAGCGTCGACCAACGTCGTTTTGCCGTGGTCAACGTGAGCGACGATGGCGATATTTCGGAGACTAGAATGCGACATGGTAAATGCTATTGTAGGAGATGGAGTCTATTGAGAGAGCCTGGGGTCGCCCCGACTCGGTGTCGAAGTAGCAGAAGGCTGGCAACGGTGAAAGACGAGCACGACGCTTCGTTCCTGCGTCACGAAATCTTTACGCCAGAAGGGTGGGTATGCCCGAAATAAGCCATATCAGGATGATTACTCCGCGTCCCTATGTACCGACTCTGGCGAGAACGCGGGCAGACAGACAGCAATGTACTGCGCTCCTCCCTCGTCTGGCGTGCTGTACCTTATCCACTCTCCGGGTTCACAAATGACAGCCTGTCCCGCAGAAACGTCTAGATGGCCGGCAGCAGATTCAACCCGTAACATCCCGGAGAGCACGACGGTTATCTCCCTGAATTCAGGTGTTTGACCCGGCTCCACCCATCCACCGGGAGAAGACATCCGGGCGACACTAATGTTATCGTCACGCGAGTTCACACGCCCGATATATTCTTCAATTTTCTTGGGCTTGTTACCGGCAGACTCAATGATCGTGGGGCTTTTGATGAGTGTCGGCATGAAAGTTCTCCTTGGATATCCTTGGTGGTGAACGGAAGTGATTGTTAGCGATGCTCGGGATAGTTTTTAGCGTAACTCCAACTGAACCAGCACGCAAGACCAGCAAATATTGCTGGAGAAGACACGAGCAGCAACGTCAATGTCGGACTAGATTCGAGATCAATAAAGAGAAGGATAACACCAGCCACCAAAATAGGAATTGACCACAAAATTAATTGCCTTCCTCCATACTCGTTAATGTCGTACCATGCCTCATTCGATGTATATGATTTTTTAAAGCGAACACCATATAGTTTGTTCATTTTGACATTACGTCGAACGAGAGGAATTGACAGGCCCGTGAACAGCAGCGCCGAACCAATTGTCAGAACGGACACGAAGATATTGATACCTTCCATATAAAATTACACTTCAATTAAGGTCGTCTCTCCCGATCCCAGAGCGCCATCCGTCCATTGCCACTTCTCATGAAGTGTCACTTTTCCGTTTACATCCGCTTCCGCGACCGTGTTGCAAATTCCAGCTTTGAACTGGCCCTTATTGTCAATGTGCTGATAACGCATCTCGAACGAATTGTCGCTCGTCATTTTAGCAATCAATGTGCCGTGGAGAATCGTCTCACCCGAATACGTGGCCCAAATAATATTCTTGTCTTGACGATACTCGAAAAGTGTGTCGCTTCCCACATCACCTGAAGACAAATCGTTTGCAGGCCTGAATGTCTTGCCGTTTAGATCGATCATTTTTACAACTTCAAAGTAGGAAGACCACACCGATTGCGGTGACTACCGAGGCGATGATACCAGGTAGGATAACTTTCCTCAGTTCCGGCGAGCCGGCAGACAGGACGATGGCGCCTTTGACGAGCGTATTGGACGCAGCAGCAAGCACTACCGCTCTGGCAGCTGTGGACAGTTCGACACTGCCCACGCGACTGAGCTCTGCCATGGACAGCGTAATAGCATCGACGTCAGCCAGGCCGGATACTATGCTCGAAACGTAGACGCCGGTATCACCGAAGTAGATTTTAGCTGCGTTAGCAACCAGGAAGATGACGGCGTAGAGAATGCCAAATGTTACAGCCGGTTTAAGGCGAAACGGGTTCGTAAAATTGTCGCCCTGTTCAGGTTGGTCGCCTACCTGTTTGACATACAGATACACGCAATAACAAAATGTGACGATCGTCGCTGCCGTCATCGGGATCCAGACAATTTTGAACAGTGCAGGATTGATTGCGGCGGTCTCGACCATAACGCGGATAAACATGACGGACCAGGCCAGCAGGATGGCGAGGGCAAATGACCGGGAAAGCCCCTGAGTGTCCCGGCTTCGTTGTGAGAACGAAAGCGTGACTGCCGTACTTGAGGCGAGGCCTCCGAGGATACCGGTGAGTCCAACCCCCCGTCGCGCCCCCACTATCTTTATGAGGATATATCCCAGAAAACTGATTCCGGAGATGAACACCACCATGAGCCAGATTTTGAACGGTGCCAACGCGTTAAATGGTGGTGGACCGAACCCCTCCTTCGGCAGCAGCGGTAGGACGATGATTGAGATCACAGCGAACTTAAGAGTTGAATAGACGTCTTCGCGGGTGAGCTTCTGAGCCAGGGATTTCATCTGAATCTTTATCGCCAGAAGCACGGTAACGGCGACAGCTGATGCCGCTGCGACGGCGACGCTTCCGACAATGCAGAGTGCACCAATGATGACGGTCAACAGTGCAGCAATTTCGGTTGTCAATCCGAGGTCCCCGTCGCGTCCACCGAGGAAATAGGCGATAGTAATCAGAGCCCCGACTGCGAGGATAATGGCAATCAGGATAATATGAGTTCCCAGGGCGAGCGACAGGTAGGCACCTATCGAGCCGGTAAAGCAGAGTAGTGTGAAGGTCCTGGCTCCGGCAAAATAGTCATCGTCTTTTTCGGTGCCCTGATGATACTCGCGTTGCAATCCGATCAGCATGCCGATGACGAGCGAGACGCCGAGTCGAGAGAAGAGTTCTAGTTGTGTCAGTTCCATATTCCTTGCGGGATGCAGTTGACTCGCGATGTTTGCCGGACAGGTTTAGGATAATCAATCGACACAAAAAAAACCGCGGCCGCCAGAAAGGCGGACGCGGTTTTCCAAGCCTGATTTCAATTCCTCAAGGAAACTACAATTCGATGTCCTTCTTCTTCAGAACAAAGAGTCCCTCCTTCATGCTGGTGACAATTACTACACCGCTATCGAAGTAAGGATAATTCGACCAGGAACCAGCACCACCTTCATATGGCGTTGTATCAAAGAACCCGACCTCGGTAGGATCTTCCGGATTAGAGACATCCAGGATTCGAAGTCCTGATCCATAGTTCGACTGATACATCAGATTTCCACGGACATACAGGTTGTGGTCCGTCGTCGTCGTCTTTGCGATGTACTCCTTGACAAGAATCGGATCATCCAGATCAGAAACGTCCCAGACAAGTGTCCGCGTCCCTTCAACAAGATTCCTTGGCTCATCACCTTCGTCATTCATGAAGAAGTAAGCCTGATCTTCGGACAACCAGCCCTGATGCGTGTACGCTACATTCGGGTATGAGGTAGCCGATAGTGCCACAGGGTTTTCTTTATCTGTTACATCAGCAATACTGATCATCGTTTCGTTCGAGCCCAGGCAAATCTCTTTGCCCTGATGCTCGGTGTCAGGTCCATTATACACGACGCATTGTGCATCGTGCGAGTAACCTGTTTTTCGGCGACCCGTTGTGATGTCAGCGAAACAACCAGCGAACGTTGGGTTGGCAGGATCTTGAATATTGATCATATGCAGACCGCCACCGCAGGTGGTTCCACCGCCGCTGCTTCCAACGGAATAGGCGAAGCCTGTGTCTTCGTTGACGACAACGTTGTGAGCACTGGCGATCTTGTCATACAAGAACGTCGGCTCAAATGTGGTAGGCATATCGGTGACGTCTCGCAGTTGACGAAGGTCAAAAACCTGCATACCATGATCCATCGCACCATCGGCGACAATATATGCATGGTCTTTATAGACCTTGATGTCTCTCCATACAGCAGTACGTGATCCTGGAGTCTTAGGAAGATCTCCAACAAAAACCGGATTAGCTGCGTTGGTGATATCGACAAAGGACGTACCATCTGTTCGACCGACAAGGGCATATTCGCGATTGGTCTGCGGATCCGTCCAACCCCAGATGTCATTGACGCCAATGCCTCGGTCTGCTCCCAGGTCCTTCACGGAAAGGAAAGAGACCATGTCAACATCTGAACACGCAAATTGCGCGGCAGACGAGTCATCGCAGTTGACTTGACCATCTACGATCGAGTCATATCCTTTGACTTCGTTGACCAGCGTGGCTTTCTCGACCCAGCTGTCTTCTTCTTTCTCAAAGACGATAACCGCACCTTCACCCGAATCAACACCGGGAGTGCTGACGGTTGCGATGCCACCGGAAACGACAATGCCGCTGCCAAATCCTGCGCGACCTTCGAGTCCGGTTGCTGCCCACTTCTTCGAGCCGGTCCAGTTACCTTCTTCGTCGTGCCAGAACTTATAAATCGCGCCAGTGCCGCCTTCAGCGCCAGGAGCTCCGATCAGAACTGCGTCTCCATCAACAGTCACCGAAGCGCCGAACTGCGCATTCCTCGGAGAATCAAAAGCGGCAAGTTTGCCGGTTGCCTGATACTCACCGTTCTCGTCGGCTTTGAAAACAAATACGACCCCTTCTCTCAAACCGAAGCGCGGTGCAGAAACGAAAACATGGTCGCCAGCCTGAGTGATAGATGAACCATAACCGTGGCCTTCGTCAATGCCAGCTCCATCCAGTTTACCGGACTCTGCCCACATCCCTGAATCCATGTCATGAGTGAACTTGTACACAGTACCCGTGCCACTCGTCTTACCGGGTGCACCTACCAGAAGGGTTCCATTTGCGAACTGCATGGAACTTCCGAAATTGTCTCCACCTTCAGCATCCGAGGCCGTCAGCTTTCCTGCCTGGGAATAAGAACCGTCGTCGTTCCTGGTGTAGACATAGACGGCACCAGCACGCTCAGCCTGACCGGGAGCGGCAACAGCTACCATCTTGCCATGACTGACGATGTTGCGACCAAAAGAATCACCTTCTTCCAGGTCGTCGGCGGTGAACATTCCAGATGCTCTCCAACCAGTATCTCCTTTCTCAAAAATGTGAACTGCCTGTGCGCCGGGCGCCGCTGATCCAACCAGCATGCTCGAACCGTCTACAACAAATGACCGGCCGAAGTAATCGGGACCGCCTTCGCCGCCAGCATTAAGCCGGGCTGATTCCATCCAATTGCCATCGGCTGATTTCTCAAAGACATATACAATGCCCGGAAACGCCTGATTGCGCGTCTCACCAATTATAATTTCCGTATCACTGACGGCCAGTGCTCCACCAAATTGCTGGGCCTGAACCGGCATGGCTATCGCCAGCAGCATAATGGCTACCGACAGGATAGTACCTGTATATTTCATCGCTATTCGTGTTTAGATAAGAGAACGTTCAAAATTTAGCGTGTACTCGTAGACGCCCCGTAATTCGATAGAACTGATGTCCATCGCCGGGATAATCAGGGCTGTGGCAAGGTAGGAAACAGGCAGCGGGAAATAAAGGACGAAAGTCGACTCATAACGACGGAATTGGGCCTCTAAATGCACTTATACGACATTTCGTCAGCGAATTTCCAGCCAAGTATACGTTTACAAACATTCCGAAGGCGAGCGCGCGACTATGACAGTTGATAACCGCCGATGTCCAACTCAGGTCCAGAGACTGAATCGGTCATTGGATTTGCCGGAGTTCGAGAGTCGTGATGCAAGCGTCAACACATCACATTGTCAAGATTCGCGCTTCAAGAATTTACTCCAGTTTGGCGGCAGCTCACCGAGCCCGGACACGTATTTAAATCGTTCTGCCGACAGCGGCACGAACGTAAACCTGCCCTCGGAGAGCAATTCCTCGTCGTCGTTGTATGCCCTGACAACTACTGTCTTGGGTTGCCACTTATCGCCTTCCTCCTCAATGGCAGCATGGAGATTAATGGCGTGGCCCTGGTACGACGGCTTCATGTAACCCATGCTTGCATTCTTTAACATCCATACGGCTTTGACATCTCGTCGGAAGTACGTGGGAACCCAGGCGGCGATGCAGTCGAAAGCCGTATAGATCGCGCCGCCGTGCGTTACTCCCGGAAACCCTATTGCATAGTCGGGAGGAGTAAAGCGTCCGAAGAGCTCATCGATGCTTCCATCTTTTGCGTAGACTTCGATCTTGTAGCCGTGTGGGTTGTCATGACCGCAACCGAAACAATCGTTGTTTTCGAGAAGAGTTTTGTTGATGATATTTTTTTCGGGCATGCTTATCTTTTTACTGGCTACGTTTTTGCGCTGGTCCATCTACTACGGAGTACTCCATCATGACCAGACCGTCCGGATAGGGGGTACATTTCTGGAGTTCAAGTGACACCTGTGAGTTCGCGGGAGTTCGTAGCGGTATGCCGCTTCCTACAAGTACGGGATGAACAGCAACGACGAGTTTGTCGATGAGGTTGTGATCAAAGAATTCCGCTGCAACCTTAGCTCCGCCGACGAGCCAGATATCCTTCCCGGGGGTAGACTGTAAGCGATGATACAGGCTACTGGTTGAGCCTGAGTAATATTCTATTTCGGGATAATTGGATTGAGCACGAGATCGCGAAAAAACGATGTTATGTTTCCCTTCAAAGAATGGGTGCCCAAACCGTTCGCCGACTTCTTGAGTTCGCCGACCCATTATTATCGTGTCGACGGATTTCATGAAAGCGCTTAGGCCATAGTCTCCATCTTGGGCCAGCCAGGTGATGTCGTCGTCGAGTCCGGCGATGAAACCATCGAGACTCGTTGCCACATGATAGATAATTTCTCGCATCGTCGATTTTTGGAGACGTGACAAGCTGTACGGACTAGAAGGGGTTCAAATATGGTGCGGGGTGGATCAAATATGGCGCGGAGTGGATCAAATATGGCGCGGGGCCACCAACCTCCGCCCCGATTACAAATTACAATTCTTTTCGTGCTCCAACATAATAAACATGTCATTGGCGCTTGAAGCATTTATTCCGTATTACGCATCCGATTTATCGTATCGCCAGCCTTTTTTTACACAAATCCTTAGCTTGTCACCCTCTTTCATAGCTCGGAATATCAATGGCCACCAACCAAACGATCACTGACATCCGGCGCAAATATTGGCGCGTCAACCTCATTGTAATGTCGTCGCTTCTGTTCTTGTGGGCCATAAGTGGACTCGGGGGTGGAATCCTCTTTGCCGACTTCCTGAACGACTTCACCATCCCCGGTACCGGCCTCCCCCTCGGATTCTGGATTGCCCAGCAAGGTAGCATCATTGCATTCGTAGGTATCATCCTGGTGTACTGCATCGTGATGAATTTCCTCGACCAACGCTACAATTCTAACCTCGCTTCCGCACATAACTCTTCCGATCGATGAGCGTCGCCACGTTAACTTATATCTTTGTCGGCCTCTCTTTCACCCTGTACCTCACCATTGCATGGATGAGCAGAGTGCGCGATACACGCGGGTTCTATGTCGCCGGACAAGGCGTCCCCGCAATTGCAAACGGGATGGCAACCGCAGCAGACTGGATGAGTGCGGCCTCGTTCATTTCAATGGCCGGCCTCATTTCAACCATGGGCTATGCCGGCGGGGTCTATCTGATGGGATGGACCGGTGGCTACGTACTTCTGGCCCTCATGATCGCCCCGTACCTGCGCAAGTTCGGCCATTACACCGTACCGGACTTTGTGGGGGACAGATATGAATCCAATACCGCCAGACTCGTCGCGGTAGTGTGCGCGATCTTTGTTAGCTTCACCTACGTCGCCGGCCAGATGAGGGGCGTCGGCGTTGTGTTCAGTCGATTCCTCGAAGTCGATGTAACCGTAGGCGTCATCATCGGGATGGCAATCGTCTTTATATATGCCACACTCGGTGGCATGAAAGGCATCACATGGACACAAGTGGCGCAATACTGGGTATTGATCACTGCGTTTCTCATTCCCGCCATCGCCATTAGCATTAAACTCACAGGCAACTTCTTTCCGCAAGTCGGACTTGGCGGCGAGCTAACAGGCGATATCGCCGGAACTCATGGAGTTTACTTCCTCGACAAGCTGAACCAGATACAGCGGGATCTCGGTTTTACAGAATACACGGCAGCCTTCGCCGGAGCATGGGACAAAACGAATGTTTTCCTCGTTGCACTTGCTCTTATGGTAGGAACTGCCGGGCTACCCCATGTTATCGTTCGCTTCTATACGGTAAAGAATGTTCGAGCCGCCCGATGGAGCGCGTTTTGGGCGCTGTTCTTCATAGCACTTCTTTATCTCACAGCTCCTGCTACTGCCGCCTTCGCACGCTATTTCATGATCGGTAGCCTGAATGAAAAATCTGCCGAAGAACTTCCGGAGTGGTTTTCTAATTGGGAGCAAACCGGTCTCATACTCTGGCTCGACGATGGCGACGGTAAGGTGCGGTACGAAGCTGGAAGCAACAATGAAATCTTTCGGAGCGGCGCCCTCCCCTCCGCCGATATCATGTCAATCAGACTGCGCCACCAACAATGGCTGGAATCCAATGGAGTCCGAGGTGTCGATGGACGAGCAGTACTGACCGCCCAGGGGCTGTCCGGACCAGACCGCGACATAATTGTCCTCGCTACTCCGGAGATGGCCGAACTCGCTAACTGGATCATTGCGCTAATTGCAGCCGGTGGACTTGCTGCAGCCCTGTCAACCGCCAGCGGTCTCCTCCTGGTGATATCCAGTAGTGTTGCGCACGACCTTTACTACAGAATTCTAAATGAACACGCTACTGAAGAACAGCGCCTTCGGGTCGGCCGCGCCGTCATCGGTGTTGCCGTTGTCATCGCCGGCATCTTCGGAATCTATCCTCCCGGATTTGTATCACAAGTAGTCGCCTTCGCCTTCGGCCTCGCCGCAGCAAGCTTCTTCCCCGCCATCGTCCTCGGCATCTTCAGCAAAAGGGTCGGAACCATCCCCGCCGTATCAGGGATGGTAGCAGGTATCGGATTTACCGCATTCTATATTATAGCAACGGTGTTTTTCGACATGGAGTTGTGGACATTTGGCGTGTTCAATAACGGAATCAATCCACAGGGAATCGGTAGCATAGGAATGGTGCTTAACTTTGCAGTCACTCTGGGCCTCACTCCATTTTTCAATGCGCCCTCCAAACAGACACAACACCTTATCGACACGATCAGACAGCCCGAAGATGCGGGACCCGGACTGCCCGTAGATCACACCATCTGACAGTAGTTGAAAAGAGCTGCTATCCCTCGACGTTCTCTTCTCGCAAATACACTGTACGAGACGGGAAGGCGATTTCCAGACCGTGCTGCTCGACGATACGCATGATCTGAAGCATCAAGTCTTCTTTCGCCGCCATGTATTCGGCGTAAGCCGATGTCTTGACAAAGCAATAGACGAGCACGTCTAACGATGAATCGCCGAAATTGTCGAAGTAAACATGATATCCCTCGTCGAACGCCGAGTTGGACTCTATAATCTGGCGAACGGCGTTCTTAAAGTTTACCAATTCGTCTGGAGTGGATTCATACGACAACCCGATCGTCATCTTTATCCGACGCATCGGTCGGCGGGAATGATTTATTATGGTGTTGGACGTAAATGTTTGATTCGGAATCGTCGCGAGCGACCTGTCGAACGTCCGAACCAGCGTTGTCCGAAAACCGACTTCCTCAACTGTCCCTTCCAGGCCATCAACCTCAATCCAGTCCCCTACATGAAAAGGCTGGTCCGTAAACACAATTATGGAACCGAAAAAATTGGCGACGGCATCCTTTGCTGCCAGTGCCAGAGCAAGCCCGCCAATTCCCAGACTAGCAATAATACTGGTTACAGAATAACCCAGGTTCTGGATCACCATTACTCCGACCACGACCGTGACAAAGACCTTCAACGTCTTTCGCAACAATGGAACAAGCTGGTCATCAAGTTTGGAATCCGTAGTATCCGAATGACGGTTCAAAGCGAGAGCTGCCACATCGAGCAATCTGAAGAATAGCCAGATCACCGCAATTGCTATCGCTACTTCCAGGCCCTGGAAAACAATCAGTCTAACGTTTGTGGGCTCGACGGGGAGGTTAATTAGGGAGGCCGATGCATACCACAGCAAAATCTGCGCGACAGCTGCCAGCGGAGCCGCGGCGAGCTCGACGACATCATCGTCCCATTGGACATCCGTGCTGCTTGCACGAGATTTGAAATATCCTCCGAACAGCGATCGAATAACCTTCTTGGAGAGGAATCCAAGAAATATCAGTAATAATGCTAGCCCGAGCTGCCACCAGTGGACACCCCACAAAACCTGTTGACCTAAGAAATCCATATTGGGTGCGAAGAAATCGTACTTGGAATTTGTCGTAATCCATTGTCAGACGCGCTCGAGATGCCTACCGCAGCGGTCCGGACATGTTATGATAAAGTAATAGCACCAATTTGAACATCAAAACGTGCGTCGTCGTTAAGTGATCACCACCACAGCTACAACCTCAACCTGCCAATCAATAAATCCAGATTTGAACAATCAACCGACAATAGTCTGGTTTCGTCGCGACCTGCGGGTGACCGACAACCCTGCGCTGCATTTTGCTGCCGAACGAGACTGCCCCGTCATCCCAATATTTATCGCTGCATCCGAAGAATCTTATGAGTGGGGCCCAGGTGCAGCCAGTAAATGGTGGCTACATCAGAGTCTCGTCGGTCTCAAAGACACCCTTGCAACTCTCGGTGCAGATCTAATTATTCGCTCCGGAGATGAAGAACAGATTCTACGAGATCTTATCAACAGCACCGATGCCGATACTGTCTGTTGGAATCAACGTTACGAGCCGGAACTTAGCGTTCGCGACAGAGCCTTAGAAAAAACGCTACTCGAAACAGGTGTGGTTGTTAAGACTTTTCATGAGCGATTACTTTTCGAGCCTGGCTCGATCCTGTCACAGGCAGGTACACCGTATAAAGTATTTACGCCGTTCTGGAAGAAGTGCCTAGACATACACGAACTGGAACCACCGCTTCCAGCGCCATCCAGTCTCTTGCCTGTCGCGGAAAGTTTGACGTCTCTGAAGGTCGATTCCCTTAATCTGTTACCGGATCACGAGTGGATAAATGGCCTGGATACAAACTGGGACCCCGGAGAAAAAGCAGCCGAGTCGCAATTATTAACCTTCCTCGACGACGCAGTGGTGGGATATCCCGACGATCGCGACATTCCCTCTATTCGCGGTACATCCCGGCTGTCCCCGTATCTCCACTTTGGTGAGATTTCGCCGCGCCAGATCTTCTATCAGGTGCGGTCGAGCGTGGAACAGAGCCACTCGGAATCTCGCGACGCGGCAGAATCGTTTCTTCGGCAAATAGGCTGGCGGGAATTTTCGTACCACATGCTTGCGGCGTTTCCCGAAACCTCTCATAAACCATTATATGAGAAGTTTGAATACTTTCAGTGGGTCGACGATCGACATCGTCTGGAACTGTGGCAGAAGGGGCAAACTGGTTTCCCGCTCGTCGATGCAGGAATGAGGGAGTTGTGGGCCACCGGCTGGATGCACAATCGCGTACGCATGGTCGTGGCGTCATTTCTCATAAAGGATCTGCTTATCCATTGGCTTGAGGGGGCACGCTGGTTCTGGGATACTCTGGTAGATGCCGACCTCGCCAACAATACCATGGGCTGGCAGTGGTGCGCCGGATCGGGTGCAGATGCTTCTCCCTTCTTCCGAATCTTTAATCCAGTTTCCCAGAGCAAGAAGTTTGACAAGAAAGGAGAATACATACGCAAATGGATTCCAGAACTTTCGAATCACACTGATGCCAGAATTCACGAGCCGTGGAAACTCACTCCCGAAGAAAAGGCGGCGGCGTCTTCCAACGGGATAGTCTACCCAGACCCAATTGTCGACCACGCAGAAGCACGGCGCAAGGCGCTGGAGATTTACAAGGAAATAAAGTAGTGATGGACAACGATGGCGGTCCTAGGCTACTTTGCTTTCCTGGGTGAATAACCGATCCCGTCAGGCCACACCCCGACGTCGTAATATCGAAGCACTGTTCCTGTCGATATTTCAACTACTGCAACCTTGTTTAGCCCTTGCATGGAAATATATACAAATCGATCGGTCTCATCGACTACAAGGCCTTCTGGTGACGTCGAGCCGGGAATCTCTGCTGTTGACAGTATGAGGCTTTCGTCGAACGTCACAGAATGACGCTCATTTCGAGTGGCGGGATCGATGATCTTGAC
>CBDUKH010000066.1:0-21353 GCA_965367755.1 uncultured Rhodothermales bacterium | reverse complement strand
TCTCTTATCTAAGATCCATCGGCTACAACGTCCGGGATCCACTGTCAGAGTACTCACCCAGGGGCTATCTGGCTGGATCAGACGCCAGCCGGGCTCGGGAGTTCAACGAACTCTTGCAGGATGACGAGATCGACGTGATCTTGTGCGCTCGGGGCGGCTATGGAAGTCTCAGAATCCTTAAACACATTGACTATGTCAGGGCGGGGTCAGCTCCGAAGTTATTGGTGGGCTACAGTGATATCACGGCGCTGCAACTCGCCCTGCTGGCGAAATCGGGTATCCCGTCTGTCTCGGGACCGATGCTCGCTATCGAATGGTCTGACGAAAATCGACGGAATGATGACAGTCTGTGGCGACTGCTCAAAGGGGCTTGTCCGGATCCCCTTCTCGGTACGGAAGGCCAGAATCTATCTCCGCTGAGGCCTGGCACAGTTACGGGCCGACTGATTGGCGGCAACCTGAGTGTGCTTTGCAAGCTGATCGGCTCAGGCTATTTGCCCGACATGACCGGGGCGATTCTGTTCCTGGAAGACGTGGCTGAACTCCCGTACCAGATAGACGGATTATTCGCACAACTCATGCTGTCAGGTATTCTCGGCCGGATCGGTGGTCTCGTCATTGGAGTATTTTCGCCTCCTGCGCAAATACCCGAGAAGCCCAGCCTCACCTACATGGATGTCCTGGAGCGATACTCAAGTGAAATCAACGGACCCGTCGCCACGAATCTCCAGTACGGTCACATCGACCAGAAGATTGCCATTCCTATCGGCGTGCAAGCTCGCCTTTCAGTAGATAGTGATGCCACCCTGTCTATCCTTGAGTCTGTTGTCGACATGTCGAAAAACCATTCATCAGGAGTCGTATGACTGAGCAGATACTCCGTGTTGCCGTATTTGCATCGGGTGGAGGCTCAAATTTCCAGTCCCTGGTTGACCATGCCGCGGAATCGCCGAACGTCGAGGTGAGTCTCTGCATCTCTAACAAGAAAGATGCCGGTGTACTGGCGCGGGCTGCCGATGCCGGTATTCCCACGCTTGTATTGTCGCCATCGGACTTCAGCGACCCAAACGATTACATTCGTGAATTATTACAACATCTTGTTGCACATGATGTTAACATGATTGCACTGGCCGGGTATCTCAAGATGATTCCGACGGAAGTCATTGGCGCTTATCGCAATCGAATTCTAAATATTCATCCATCGTTGCTGCCTTCATTTGGAGGCAAAGGAATGTATGGGAAGCGAGTACACGAAGCCGTGATCAAGTCGGGAACACAATGGTCAGGAGCTACCGTACATGTTGTCGATGAAGAGTATGACACGGGGCCAATTGTTATTCAAGAACCGGTCCCCGTCGATCAGAACGACACGCCTGAGTCACTTGCGGCGCGCGTTCTTAAAGTCGAACACCGCCTGTATCCACGAGCGCTCCAGTTGTTTGCAGATAACAAGGTTCGAGTAACCGGCAATCGTGTGATTATTCTTGACTCTTGACGAGGCAAACCGTCTCCAAACATTAAACATTTAAACACTCCACTTCCAAACTCTAATTTTTTTTAATGATATCTACCAAGGACCTTCCGCCACCTGACGACAAATATCCGATCCGACGCGCACTTCTATCCGTCTACGACAAAACAGGTTTGGCAGAGTTTGCCTCTACACTCCATAAACATGGTGTTGAACTCGTCTCGACGGGTGGCTCAGAAAAAGTTCTCATCGAGGCTGGCCTGCCTGTAAAGAATGTTTCGGAGTTGACGGGTTTTCCCGAAATCCTTGATGGCCGTGTAAAGACATTGCACCCTGCGGTCCATGGTGGGCTGCTCTCCCGTCGGACAGATGCGGAGGATAATGCGCAGTTGGAGCAACACGGAATCAGTCCAATTGATCTGGTTGTGGTAAACCTCTACCCCTTCTCAGAAGCAACGGCGTCGCCTGATACCACGGATGCCGTCGCTATTGAGAATATCGACATCGGTGGCCCAACGATGATTCGGGCAGCGGCCAAGAATTTCTTTTTTGTCGGTGTGGTTACGTCGCCGCAGGATTATGCGGCCATCACGTCCGAACTTGATGCGACCGGAGGATCGCTCAGCCTTGCCACCCGTCGAGACCTGGCGCACCGGGCATTTGAACACACGGCCGTGTACGACCGGAATGTTTCAGATTATTTCGCGCGTCAGTCTGAAACTGATCCCGGGGTTTCAATCAACCTCCCCCGGGTTTCAACATTGCGATACGGTGAGAATCCGCACCAGATGGCGGCGTTGTACGGGAAAGCGGGCGACTATTTTGACAAGCTGCACGGCAAGGATCTCTCCTTCAATAACCTGCTCGATATCTCGGCGGGACTGACACTAATACGTGAGTTTAAGAATGCATCCCCCACGGTCGCGATCTTCAAACACACCAACCCATGTGGTGTCGGCACAGGGAAGACGCTCGTCGAAGCCTATCACAAAGCGTTTGCCACGGATCGGCAGTCGCCGTTTGGAGGGATCGTTACGGTCAACAGGCCTCTTGATATGGAGAGTGCTGAGGCCATTGACAAGGTATTTACCGAGATAATTATCGCGCCTGCGTATGAGGACGGTGTACTCGATTTCCTCAAGAAGAAAAAGAATAGACGTCTGATTCTCTCGAAGACGGGTAAACCGACGTCGAATGTGGCCGATATTCGGAGTGTAGTTGGTGGTTTACTTGTCCAGGACCTTGATCCGACGCTCCCCGACCCTTCAGAACTGAGGCAGTCGTGGCGAGTAGTCACCGATCGTCAGCCTACCGAAAACGAGTGGGTCGATCTGGATTTTGCCTGGCGTGTCGCTAAAAACGTCAAAAGTAACGCCATTGTCTACGCACGAGATGGAGCCACCCTTGGAGTTGGCGCCGGGCAGATGAGCCGAATTGACTCCGCTGAGATTGCCGTTCAGAAAAGCATTAAGTCTGAACTGGATTTAGCTGGGTCCGTTGTAGCTTCCGATGCTTTTTTCCCGTTTGCCGACGGAATGCTGGCAGCGGCGAAATATGGCGCGATCGCCGTCATTCAACCGGGTGGATCCGTTCGTGATGAAGAAGTTATAACCGCCGCCAACGAGGAGGGCATTGCTATGGTCTTTACCGGAAAAAGACATTTCCGGCACTAATCGTGGAAGATCGTATATTTGCACTCCGCCACCCGCCATGTGAAGCCGTTAAACACTTATTGAATGGGCATTTTCAACTTTGCAACTGACGTTGCTATCGATCTGGGTACCGCTAACACCCTGATCTACATTAAAAGCCGCGGAATCGTACTCAACGAACCGAGTATTGTCGCTTTGAACCGTTCGACGCGAAAGGTAATCGCTATCGGTACGGAAGCTCAGCAGATGCACGAACGGACCCACCGCGAGATTGAGACTATCCGACCGCTCAAAGACGGCGTCATCGCTGACTTCGAGGTTGCTGAACAGCTCATTCGAGGCCTCATCAAAAAGGTCCAGAATAGCTGGATAACATCCATCCGAAGAATGGTGATCTGCGTCCCCTCTGGAATCACCGAGGTTGAGAAGCGCGCTGTGCGCGATTCGGCCGAGCACGCCGGGGCCAGACAGGTCTATCTCATAGATGAACCGATGGCAGCGGCTGTCGGGATCGGACTCAACGTTCAGGAGCCCGTCGGTAACATGATCGTGGACATCGGCGGTGGCACCACCGAAATTGCTGTCATCGCTCTCTCTGGGATAGTAATCGACGAGTCGATCCGTATCGGTGGTGATGAACTTGATCGAGCTATCGTCCAGTATTTTAAAAGAAATCACAACATTCTGATTGGTCAGCGAACCGCTGAACGTATCAAATGCGAAGTAGGCAGTGCTGTCGAACTGGATCCTGAGCTCGAAGTCTCGGTCAAGGGCCGTGACCTGGTCAGCGGGATTCCGAAGATCAGAACTATTTCGTCTGAGGATGTCCGTGAAGCACTTCGTGAGCCAGTCGGTCAGATCGCTGCAGCAGTTATCCGCTGTCTTGAGCGGACTCCGCCCGAACTTGGATCTGATATTCTCGAGCGTGGTATCATGCTAACAGGTGGAGGAGCAATGTTGAAGGGTCTTGATACATTAATTCGAACCCGAGTTGAACTACCAGTCTATGTGGCTGAGGATCCGTTGACAGCCGTAGTGCGCGGCACAGGTGCAGTACTTGAAGACATCGACCACCACGCAAAAGTTTTGTCATAACAGTTCTGTCAGATATGTGTTGGCGCGATCCAGATAATCCGCCAGCCGACTAACTATGAATATTCGCAACTGGGACCGATTGAGCGACTGGATAATCCTGGCTTCAATGCTGCTGGTCTCGGTGCTGACGCTCGTCTCTCGCAACGAACCTGTTGTACTTGGACTTCGCTCGCTGGCGCTGCAAACCTCTGCAGGGATCGATCGGCAAATCTCGTGGATATCGAGTTACGCTGGAGCCCTTAACGAAAATGTCCGCTTGCGGGAGGACAATATCATCTTGTCGAGTCAGGTGGCACGTTCGCGTGAAGCTCAGCTCGAAAATAGTCGCTTGCGCGCGCTGCTCCAGTATCGAGACAGTACGTCAACCTCCATGCGGTCGGCTCGCATCATCTCAAAAGACATCACTGGCCGGCAGAACTTTATGACGCTGAATGTCGGCTCGAATGATAGCGTTCAGATTGGAATGGCGGTGATAGACGAGCGTGGCATTATTGGAAAAGTTGTCCTGGTGAGTCCCTCCTACTCTCGAGTAATGCCATACATCAATACTGAGCTTCGCATTCCGGCAAAGGTGCTGCCCATGCAAGCCGCCGGCATTGTTCGCTGGGATGGTATTCGTAAAGATGAGCTTATTCTCGACCATGTAATTAAAACCGAGCCTGTGCTTGAAGGACAACTCGTCGTTGCCAGTGGATACAGTGCCGTCTACCCGGAGGGTATTCCGATAGGGACCATCCGAGAGGTTACGCGTCTCGAAGGTCGTAACGAACTCCTGATAACGCTAACACCGGCCGCCGACGCTACAAGTGCCAGTCACGTTTTTGTGATTCTGGATCGGCCGGATCCTGAACAAAT
This sequence comes from uncultured Rhodothermales bacterium, assembly GCA_965367755.1. GTDB lineage: Bacteria > Bacteroidota > Rhodothermia > Rhodothermales > JABDKH01 > JABDKO01. The sequence continues at coordinate 16,280 of CBDUKH010000066.1, read as the reverse complement.
CGAACTCGAACAAACACCGATCAATTAACTCTGTGAGATTTCGTTTATTCCAGATCCCCTCAGTACTGCTGGTCATAATGCTTGCAGGGTGTGCATCCAGCCGCCCATCGGGCCTCTACGACGACGCATCAAAAAAATGGATACCCACCGCTGAACGCATCGAGGCAGCGCTTGCCGATCCGAAATATGACGACGCAATCTGGGCCGTCCTCGTAGTCGACCTCGAAGCAGGTACCCGAATCTATGGTTGGAACGAAGGGATGAATATGATCCCTGCTTCAAACATGAAGCTGTACACGACCGCTTCCGTACTCGATCGGCTAGGACCCGACTATACCTACACCACTCGAGTAGTCACTGACGGCACAGTTACGGATGGGACGCTTTCTGGAAATCTTTATATCGTCGGCTCCGGCGACCCCGTCATTGGTGGCCGGTACAATGATGGGAATATCCTGAAGACTTTTGAGGATTGGGCCGATTCTCTTTCGGCTGCTGGCATATCACGCATTCAAGGTAATATTGTCGGCGACGACCGATTCTTTGATGATACCCGACTCGGACCCGGGTGGATGTGGGATGATGAATCATACTGGTATTCTGCCGAAGTAAGTTCACTATCGCTGAACGACAACACAATCGATCTGACAGCCGAAGGCACGCGACCGGGACAGCCTGCACGACTGTCGTGGGAGCCAGTTAATACTCCGTATGTTACTGTCTTCAATAATAGCATAACGGTGCCAGCGGACTCATCCGGTGAGAATATTTATTCGCGACGGCGAGCCTCGAACATTATTGATATCGACAGTGAAGTTCCTGCCGGAGGTTCGGTCACTCGATACATCTCGATATCGGATCCTACCAGATATTTCGTCACGGTCTTGTCTGAAACGCTGGAGCGAAATGGCATACAGGTGTCAGGACACTCACTAGATATCGATCAGGTAGAGTCGGCTCCGGATTACGGATCTTCGTCCATGAGGACGATCGCTACTCACGAGTCGGTGCCGATGAGTGAGATTGCGAAAGCGATTAACAAGCCGAGTCACAATTTGTATGCAGACATTGCTTTGAAGACGCTTGCGGCGGAGCACAATCGTGATGCGGGTATTGATCGCCCCGGAAACTGGGCAGATGGCATCGGTCAGGTGATGCAAACATTGAACCGAGCAGGTGCCGACACCCTGGAAGTGCGGTTGTTCGACGGCTCAGGGTTGAGCCGATACAATCTCGTCACGGCGGAGGTGACGATGGACCTGCTCATGTATATGTGGAACCATGAGGACCGGCAGGTATTTTCGGCATTCTATGAGTCTCTTCCTATCGGCGGTATCGACGGCACGCTCGAAGGCCGGTATCCTTCAGGCCGTGCTCGTGGTAATGTACGAGCAAAGACGGGCACCGTGTCTTACGTCAGTTCGCTAAGCGGCTTCGTCAACTCGGCAGATGGCTCTCCCCTGGCTTTCTCCATAATGGCAAATCATTTCTCAGTTCCAACCTCGCAAGTTAGAGCCACCCAGGATCTAATCGTTGAACAACTGGCGAACATGCAACTACCGGGTCGTTAGAAGTTATAAGCGTTCCGACATGTCGGGATTATTGTATCAATATCGATTTACGGATGAAACGACAACACATACGTTCAACTACCGTCCTTGGGGTTCGTCACAACGGTAAGGTAGCGCTGGGATCAGATGGTCAGGCCACCATGGGCGATACGGTTATGAAACACCGTGCCCAAAAAGTCAGAACACTCTACAACGGCCAATTCCTTGCAGGATTTGCTGGTGCCACCGCCGACGCCTTTACCCTTTTCGAAAGATTTGAGGAGAAACTGCAACAGTATGGGGGAAATGTCACCCGATCTGCCGTAGAACTGGCGAAAGATTGGCGAACGGATCGGTACCTTCGGCGACTGGAAGCCCTCCTCGCTGTCGCAGCTGTAGACAGACTCCTCCTCATAAGTGGTACGGGAGATGTCATTGAACCCGATGACGACATTCTGGCTATCGGGTCCGGTGGCTCCTATGCGCTTGCCGCTTCTCGCGCGATGATGCGACATGCCCCGAATCTTTCAGCTAAAGAAATGGTAGAGGAAGGACTAAAGATTGCTGGAGATATCTGTATATACACGAATCACCACCTGACAATCCTCGAACTTGACTCCTAGTAAACATTGCCTTGCCAGTGTCTAACGATATCTTATCTAACACTTCGATGACGGGAAAACCCGACCTTACTCCCCGACAGATTGTCACGGAACTCGACAAATATATTGTCGGTCAGGACGACGCCAAAAAGAGCGTAGCGATCGCTCTCAGAAATCGGTGGCGCCGTTTGAATGCGCCGGAAGAAATGCGCGACGAGATAATGCCCAACAACATTATCATGATCGGACCAACCGGGGTTGGCAAAACTGAAATTGCACGCAGGTTGGCACGCCTTGCCGAAGCGCCGTTCCTCAAGATCGAAGCAACCAAGTTTACCGAGGTCGGATATGTCGGCCGCGATGTCGAAAGTATCATTCGCGATATCACGGAAATTTCCGTCAACATGGTTCGCGAAGAGCACACTGAGCAGGTACAGGAGAAAGCGCGTGACCACGCCAACGAACGAATACTTGACGTCCTGGTACCTCCTGCTCGGCTGACAACAGTGGACCCTGCTCCTACAGGCTTCAATGCCTCTGGAGATCCCGGATCCAGTGGCGATGGAGGCACGGCGAACCTGCCCGAACGAACACGCGACAAGTTCAGAGCCAAACTGGAAAAAGGTGATCTTGAAGAACGCGAGATTGAAATTGAAGTGTCGGGAGAATCATCACCGATGCTCCAGGTTTTCGGCCCGATGGGACTGGAGGAGATGGGCGTGAACATTCAGGACATGTTCGGAAATATGGGCGGCAAAAAACGAAAAAAACGCCGCCTCAAAATTGCTGAAGCTCGAGAGCTGCTGACCAAAGAGGAAGCGCAGAAGCTCATCGACATGGACAAAGTGACGAAAGAAGCTATAAATCGCGTCGAACAGTCCGGTATCGTTTTCATCGATGAGATTGATAAAGTTGCTGACCGGTCGGCGTCGGGTCAGGGTGGACCAAACGTGTCACGCGAAGGTGTTCAACGCGACTTACTGCCCATTGTGGAAGGATCAGGTGTCACGACAAAGTATGGCATGGTCAAATCGGACCATATTCTTTTTATCGCTAGCGGAGCGTTTCATGTATCCAAGCCCAGTGACCTCATCCCTGAGTTGCAAGGAAGATTTCCAATTCGTGTCGAACTCAACAGTTTGACCGAAGCTGATTTCGTTAACATACTCACGCAACCCAAGAATGCTCTTCTGAAGCAATACCAGGCGTTGTTGCAGTCGGAAGGTATCACGATTGAATTCACCGATGAAGCCGTACGGGATGTTGCACGTATAGCCGCCCGTGTCAACTCTGAAGTTGAAAACATCGGAGCACGACGCTTGCATACGATTTTAACGACACTTCTTGAGCAGATTCTGTTCGACGTGCCTGACGTCATCGAGTCACATCACATAATCGTCGACCACGATATGGTGGAATCAAAACTAAACAGTATTATAGAAGACCGAGACCTAAGCCAGTACATCCTCTAAAGTCGATTCCACGTGGCAACTGCTAGCCGAGTATCTTCTCTGTTGATCAGTGAAACCGCCGAACTTTGGACGTCGCTCAGGAGCGGTTCGCCGATCGCGTCGCCGTTCAACAATATCGAATTTGTCAGGACATTAACAGAATCCATCGGCGTCGAGCCAAATGTGCTGGTCGTCGAGGACAACAATGTCGCAGTGGCAGCTATGCTGTTGCATGTACGTCGCAAGGGACCCTTCACGGAGGTCGTGATTCCACCGTTTGTACCGGAAACTCCGATGGTGCTCGCCGAACTCCCGACGGAATCAGCGACGAATCAGGCCCGCTCTGTATTCAATGCAATAGAAAAATATCTGCGTGTCAATTACGACGCAGCCCGCGTCCATCTACCGACCGCCATCAACGACCCCCGGACCTTTCAGTGGTCGGGTTGGAATGTCAGCCCACTCTATACTCCCGTCGCGAACATCCCTGTCCCGTTCAATACTTCGTCGTGGTCGAAGGGTACTGTCCAACTGCTCGACAAGAATAAAAACGATTTCAGTATCCATGTAGATGCAAGCAATATTGATTCAATTGTTAATCTTGTCATTCAGTCGTACGGCAGGAGCAATCGAACTCCTCCGCTTGACGAGGCCGGGTTACATAACCTTCTGACAAAGCTGGATGGCGTTGGAATGATCGATGTGTTTACAGCAGTGTCCAATGACACGGGTACTGTCGACGCAGGTGTAGTTTTGCTAAGGGAGGGCACTCATTCGTGTTACTGGATTGCTGGAAGTGAACCGGGACCTGCAATGACAGTGTTGATTGGCGAAATTTTTAATGCCTTATCAAGCTCAGTCGTGAACGAGATAGACTTTGTCGGTGCCAATACTGCAAGCATCGCAGAATTTAAACGGCATTTTGGTACGGAACTCAGGCAGTACCATTCGTGCGCGGTCACCTCTTCGAGGCTGTTGCGCATTCTGAAAGCGGTTCGCGAGGTCCGATGACAGAGTTAAACGACGCGAGACTTCAGCACCCCCGAAGGAACGAGTTGTTGGCCGCACTCGGGGTAGCCCTGTTGTCGATCGCACTTTTCCTTCTACGATACGGGTATGACTATGGCATCAGTGATCAAGAAGAGTTCCTTCCGGCAGTAGCATTCTTGAAGGACGGGTTATTTGCAACCGATTGGTTTGTGATTAGCCAGGCCGGGACGATAAACGTGCGAACACCAACGGTTTTCTTGATTGCCGGATTGTCCACTGTAGTTTCGACGCCGACAGCGGTCTCGTTTCTATTTACGATGTCGCTAGCCGGACTGGCGGTCTCCCTGTTCTATATCTTCCGCCGATTTGGCTCGAACAAATTTCTAAGTATGTGTGGAACTGTCGGTGCGCTCGTCCTGACACCGCAGTGGACATTGGGCGGGAATGACCTCGCTCAATCGCTTTTGACACCCAGCATGATGGCCTGGGCAGTGGCACTGGGAGGAGTAGCACTTTTCCTGCATGATCGGCGCTACGCAGCAGCGATTATGGTTGGTGTTGCTGCCTACCTGCAACCTCTGGTGAGTCTTCAAGTCGGCGGAATCGTCTTTTTAGCTTCGCTGATAGCGAACTGGTTGACGTTAACTGTAGATCGAAAAGTGGTTGCGAGGTGGCTTCTGGCACTCCTGATTTACTCTCTAATTGTAGGACCTTTCCTTTACCTCCTGCTGGCGAGCTCGGAGTCAGGTGTCGATGACGACGTTATCTTCGAGATCCTTGGAGTCGTGCGCGCACCCCACCACTATCTGTTCAGCGAGTTTCCCATCAGGAATACTGCGTTTTTTCTTTTACTAGTGGTAGCGGGGACGGCCGGGTTGATGAGTGGAAAGAGGCGGGTGCGACATGCAGGGTTGGCAGGGCTGGCAATTATTCTCTTGCTGTGTTTCGTAAGCTACATCTTTACGGAGCTTATCCCGGTGCTAACCATCCTCAAACTACAGTTATTTAAATCCTCAGTACTTGGCAAGGTAATTTGTATCGCCGGGATAGTCAGTGGTCTATCCATTCTCCCAATCAACGAGTTATTTATAGATAGAGCCAAGGTTCACTCTTCAAATCGTTTCGCTATTGCGTGCGCAGTTGCGGGCTTTATTTTAATTACGAGCCTGGCATTTTTTGCTCCCTCACAGTTGCGCGTTGGCGAGATGCGGACCATTGACGGGATGGCGAGTCTGGAACGTTGGGTACAACGCGAAACTGAGCCGTCCGCTGTTTTTATGATACCACCATCGAACTCACGTTTCAGGCTTGCATCGAACAGGGCGATTGTCGTCAACTTTAAGGCATTCCCTTTTCAGGATGATGCGATGGTTGAATGGCGAAAGCGACTCGAGTCTGCAGGAGGACCGGTACCGGTTCACCTGTCTACTGCTGAGCGACTTGAAGCGCTAGACGCCGGGTACGAGGCAAAGACACCTGTCGAGCTGAACGATCTCGCCCGTATCTACGGTGCAAAATACCTCGTCAAAAGAACTCCCCTGCCAAGGGATGCCAGACAATTCAGAACAGTATTTATTTCGCCTGACGGGTGGCGTGTTTACCAGGTGGTCGGCCGGGATTCCGCATGAAACGATTCAAAGCATTGCTGACCCCGGCGTCCGAATTTTCCGGACACGTGATGGCACTTTTGTCAGGCGCTGCGGTGGCGTTAACGGTATCGTATCTCGTCCAGCCAATTCTTACACGCCTGTATACTCCTGCACAGTTCGGGCTCCTGGATACGTTCGTCGCATTACTTGCCCTGATTGTACCCTTCTCATCTGCCAAATTTGAAGACGCCATCGTCTTACCCGACTCCGATGAAGAGGCAGGACATGTCCTCAATTTGTCGTTGAGCATTCTCCTTTTCTCAACGATGTTGCTCGCGTCGATCTTGTTATTCAGAAAAAATATTGCATTAGCGTTGGGAGTTCCAGAACTCGCAAACTGGCTTCTTCTCGTCCCTCCGACGCTTCTACTCGTTCGTCTGACCATGGTCGGTGAATTATGGAATGTCAGGCAAAAGAGATTCAAGAAGATTTCTGCTGTAAACATTGCACGTACTACAACAATGAATGTCGCCAAGATATCGGGAGCGTCTTTTGGCCTGGCCGGATTGTTTGCGGGGTACGTAATCGGTTTTCTGACCGCAGTCGGTTTGTATGCCAGAGGCATTGGCCGTGCCGCCCGATTGTCGTTTTCGCAGGGCGGAGTCACGGGGATTCGAAACGCGGCGCGGCGTTACCGAAATTTCCCACGCTTTACGTTGCCGGCAAGCATTCTCGGCGCGATGGTCAACAGGCTACCGTTCTTGCTTTTGTTGTACTTCTTTACCGCTGAAGTTGTTGGCTTGTACGGCAGGGCTTTTGCGGCAATCATGGTACCATTGAGTGTCGTCGGAACAGCCATCTCGAATGTTTTCTACGTCTACGCAGCGGAAAGAAGGGGCACTGAATTACTCACCTCGAGTACTGTTCGAGTGCATGATCGGCTGGTGTTGTTTGGGATGTATCCGGTTCTCGCCGTCATAGTCGCAGGTCCGCAATTGTTCAGTTTTATCTTTGGCACCGGCTGGGAAATTTCTGGCGACTATGCGAGAATTGTAGGATTCTGGCTTTTTCTTTCCGCGGTATCATCCCCTCTTACCAGACTCTTCGACGTACTCGAACGTCAGGAACTCGAACTTAAGGTGACCCTGGTGATATTTATGCTTCAGACGACAGCGCTTGTTCTGGGTGGACTTTCGGGATCGCCGGTAACCGCACTGCTCCTCCTTGCCGTGGCAGGGTCGGCCGGACGCATTTTCCAGCTGCTGATGTTGCATCGAATTGCAGGCGTTCGCTTCCCACAGGTAGCGTGGCCGTTCTTGAAATACGGGATGCGGTCAGTCCCAGGAGTGGCACTGCTTGTCATAGCCCTGTACCTCAATACCGCCCCCTTGTGGATCGCTGCCGCTGCGGCATTTGGCGCAGTCGCTTATGGCACCCTCAGCCTGGGAGATATCCGCAGCGCATTCGAAAGACCTTCGCCAGAAAATTAGCCTGGTGATCTTTGTAATCAATCGAGCTACGTTCCAACTGACAAGAGAGAGAAGCTTACCTGCTTACAGGATAGACTTGAAAGTGTCGGGGATGTCTGAGTCGCTGGCTGCTGAAGGCGCTGCACCATTCTGAACGACTGATCCATCTCCGCAGTATGCATCGAGCGCACCCGCAAGATCCGTCGCGATAGCACTGGCGGTCCTGCCTTCTATTCCCCGGCGTTCCAGGACAAATATCGGATCCTTCCCTTTCATCAATGCGATGAATGGAGAAGACGGAGGGATGCCCGGAAGATAATTGCGTAGTTGCGCAGTGGCCTCGAGGTCTTGACCGGCAAAAACGGTCAGGTATCGATCGGGTTGCGTGCCATGCCCCTTTACAAGGCTTACTGCAGGTCGTGCATTAGCAGCTGCGCATCCACACACCGAATTGATAATAACGAGTGTGGTGGTATCATCTTCTGTCGTAAAGGCCTGATCGACCTCGGCAGCTGTCCGAAGTTCATCGACTCCCAGCCGGGTGAGTTCCTGGCGCATGGGTTCAACGAGTGCTTCTGGATATGGCATATTATCTCTATCTGTTATTGAAAGGTAGTGGCGAACGAGACCGTAATGTGTTTTGATCCCTATTTACGTGGCATCCGCTTAAGGTCTGCTGCGACCTCTCGGCCGTCGACAGACCATTCGGTGTCGGTGTCTTCGTCGGTCCTGAACTGGCCGAGTGCATTGGCAGTAGTTGCTTTAAGACGTTCTGAAACTTCGGAGCCAGTGGCCACAATGTGTTTCTCGAGATCAGAAAAGCGTGACTCCATCTCATGCAACTGATCTTCAAACTTTTTTGACTGCTCTTTCATTTTGGATGCTACCAGTCTGCGATTATCAGAACCAGACTGCGGAGATACAAGAAGTCCGACTGCAAGGCCAGCTGCAAAGGTTGATAGTGCAGTTATCAGGATTCGACCGGAAGAGTTGCTCATGGTACTATCTGGTAAAAATTCATGCCGTGTTCAGGCAATTATTCGGAAGTATTTTCCGGGGTTGCGATGGGATTTTGCCCTGTAGTGGCACTTCTGGCTCGGAGGTCCGGTATTTGTGTGCCCATGGACAAACCCGTATAGGTAAACATAGGATTCCACGATAATGATCCATCCCGCAAGAACGATGACCTTATCCGCGCAAGCAATCATAGTCGTCCCAGCCCTCCTCCTGCTGGTATTATCTGGTTGTGCAAGTTCTGGATCTTTGGACCAACCACGGGTTGATTCTCCCGGTGATGAGCCAATCCGACAAAGCGACAACCATACCCGTCTCGTCATGTCCATGTCGGGTTGGCTCGACACACCGTATCTGTATGGAGGTAATCTCAAGGATGGTATCGATTGCAGCGCATACGTTCAGGCGCTGATGTCGAAAGCGTTTGAGGTAGATTTGCCTCGGACGACCAGACAGCAGATGAGTGTTGGCGAGGAAGTGGACAGAAACAGGCTGCTCCCAGGTGATCTAGTGTTTTTCAAGACTGGCCGCAACCAATACCACGTGGGTATCTTCCTTGAAGAAGGAGAATTTACTCATGCCTCGGCATCGTCAGGTGTGACAGTCTCACACCTCAACGACTTCTACTGGCGAGACAAATTCTTGATGGGTCGGAGAGTCATGGAAACACCTTCGGATGCGCAGTTTGCGTCCAGCCGAGTTGCCGAAGCTGCGCCTCGTAGAACACCATCGAAAGAGCCTTCACGTACCGTCCGTCAGCGCGATAGTGAGACAAAAAAATCAGGAACATGGACGTCGGACGGCGAAGTATCGGAAACTGAAAAGCCGGGCAGAACCGGCTGGTAGCGTGAAAATGGTCGCAAAGCAGATATTCTCCGTATGCCCGGGGATCCTGAAGGAGCCAAAGGCGTGAAAGCGGATCGTACCCAAAAATCTAGAGCCATTGCTGCGGTCCATGACCGTAGCTTTCTTTTTTTGTCCCTCCAACAGTTTGCCGTAGATACGGCACCTTAAATTCGATGAGTAGCGAGAAGCCAGTCTATTTGACCGAAGAAGGTCTCAAGAATCTCAAAGATGAACTACAGTTCTGCCGCACGAAAGAGCGCGCACGAATAGCCGATGCCATCGCCGAGGCGAGAGCACAGGGCGATTTGTCGGAGAATGCGGAGTACGATGCGGCGAAGGAAGAGCAGGGTCATCTCGAGGCGAAAATTGCAAAACTGGCGGATACTGTTTCCAGGGCGAGAATACTCGACGAGAAAACGGTAGACACAAGCAAAGCACGCATCTTGTCAACTGTAAAGGTTATGAACAAGAAGAATAAGGCTGAGCAAATTTATACTCTGGTTTCCGAGCAGGAAGCAGATCTGGCCAAGGGCCGTATTTCTATCAGCAGTCCCATCGGTAAGGGACTCTTGGGCTCTGAAGTTGGAGACGAAGTGGAGATCAAGGTGCCTGCCGGCAAAGTCAAGCTGCAAGTCGTCGAAATCAGTCGATAGCGGAAGCAAATGCACGGCCGTCCGAGCCACTTTATCGGATAATAGTAGCCTGCTACCCGGACTTGCTTTACGGCATTTTGTCCTTCCGAGCACTGGTCAGAGAACGCTCTTGTGGACCGCGGAGCTTCTCGAAACAATTCCTGTGTGATAGATTCTTGTTATTTGCGGAGTCACCCTGGAACACAAAGTCGACCTGTTCACTTCGTTCGCAATCGCCTCACTTCCCGTCCGCGACCGTCTTCTATTGACAAATGACGGGCTCGGCTGTGTATATTGGTTCACTCGAAAGAATGTGAGCAATGATAGACCTTCGAAGTGATACTGTAACGGTTCCCGATTCCGGAATGCGAAAGTGCATGTCCGAGGCAGATGTGGGAGATGATGTTTTCGGCGAAGATCCGACTGTGAACGAGCTGCAAAAAAGGGTTGCCCGAATCCTTGGAAAGGAAGCCGCTCTCTTCGTCCCTAGCGGGCAGATGGGAAACCAGCTGGCGATCAAAGCACAGACCGCGCCCGGCGATGAACTAATCCTTGCCGACAATGCTCACATAGTCCACTACGAGTCGGCTGCCGCCGCAGCGCTGTCGGGTGTTCAACTATCAACGGTAGAGACTGTAGACGGCTATCCACGGGCTGACGCAATTCGAACCAGGATACGTGCCGGCTACTACTGGGAACCCAGGTCCCGCATGATTGCACTTGAAAATACCATCAATCGAGCCTCCGGGATGATCTTTCCGGCTGACGAAGTAGACGCAGTCGCAGAAGTCGCCAGAGAAAATGGACTCGCACTGCATTTGGATGGCGCTCGATTGTGGAACGCTTCGGTGGCGACGGGTACGGCGATGGAAACGCTCGCTCGCCCATTTGACACAGTAACGGTGTGTCTGTCGAAAGGGCTTGGCGCGCCGGTAGGCTCTGTTTTGGCAGGCAACAATCCAACTATCGCGAGAGCCCACCAGTTTAGAAAAATGTTTGGCGCCGGAATGCGGCAAGTCGGATTTCTTGCTGCAGCCGGACTCTACGCAATCGACAATAATCTAGAAAGACTTTCCGAAGATCATTCCAACGCGAAGCGACTGGCGACGGCTCTGGCCAGTCTACCCGGAATAGAAATCAATCTGGAGTCTGTCCAGACTAATATCGTGGTGTTCGAAACGACAGATACTCCAGCAGAAATATTGCTTGACGAACTGTCCAAAAATTCCATTCAGATGATTAAGTTTGGACCGCAGGTGATTCGAGCGACGACACATCTGGGAATTTCAACGGCTGACATCGATGCTGTCATCTCAACATTACAAAAGGTACTTGCGCCAACATCAGTTTCTGCCTCTCTTTAGGAACGTCACGTATCCCTCATTATAACTTGTCCTGACAACTCTGTATGTCCAAACCTGATGCGATTAATCGCCTGCTTCTCGCAATCTCGAAACAGGCCGGCACTCCGACGTATGTCTATTTCGAAGACACCATCCGGCAACAAGCTCAAGCAGTCAAACAGTTTCTGGCAGATATTCCCTCCAGAATTCTTTATGCGATGAAGGCGAATAGTCACCCTTCGATACTCGGAATAATGAAATCCGAAGGACTTGGGATTGATGCAGTATCGCCTGCGGAGTTGATGCTGGCGCTGAGATGTGGGATTCCCAGCGCTTCTATCTTGTACTCAGGAAATAACATGACGGACGACGAGATGCACCGCGCGGCAAAGGAAGGTGTGCTCATCAACTTTGGAGAACTATCCCGGCTGAAGAAATTTGGGAGCGCGTATCCCGGGCGCAAGGTATGTATTCGAATCAATCCGGAACGAGGCTCGGGACATCACGAATTTGTTATTACGGCGGGTAAGAGTTCGAAATTCGGAATTGCTTTACACGATCTTGACCAGGTTCGCGATATCGCCGCCACTTACAATTTGTCTATCTCCGGAATACATCAGCATATTGGAAGTGGAAATCTTGAGATTGACGTAATTCGAGGTGCTTTCGAGTCGATGCTTGAAGTGGCCTCCGGCTTCGACGATCTCGACCTTGTTAACTTCGGCGGAGGCTTTGGGGTGCCCTACGAACCTGGACAAGAGCCAATTGATTTTGGCAAACTGTCCGCGTTGATCAGACCTTCTCTGCAGAATTTCCTGTCACAACAGAAAGACGGATTTCAATTCCTGATAGAACCTGGCCGTTACCTTGTTGCACAATCCGGCACTCTCTTAGCGACAGTTACTAACCTCAAGAATGTTGCCGGGAGACAGTTTGCAGGAACAAATTCGGGGATGAATCACCTTGTTCGTCCGGCCATCTACAAGGCGTACCACGGGATCGATAATCTGTCTAATCTGGATGCGCCGATGTCCGTATACAACGTAGTTGGAAACATCTGTGAGTCGTCAGATTTCTTTGCAAACGACAGGGGCGTTCAGGAAATCCGCGAGGGTGATATCATTGCAATCCATGACGCAGGTGCTTACGGCATCGCGATGGCATCCGAATATAACCTCCGCTCGCTGCCGGCAGAGGTTCTTGTAAAGAGTGACGGAAGCGTCGTCGTTATTTCGGAGCGACAATCTCCCGAGAATTTAGTTGACACCGTGCTTGGCAGATCTTCGGACAGGGTGCTCGAGGTGGAGTAGTTCTGTCAGGATCGGACGCGAATGGTCAGTTGCGGCAAATAGGAAATCTCTGCAACAAGTTCATCACCCGACGCAATAGGACCAACGCCTTCGGGTGTCCCCGTAAATATCAGGTCTCCGGGTTCCAGTGTGAAGATGGTTGAGCAATACGCTACGAGATATGGCAGGTCGAATATCATATCGCCCGTCCAGCCTGCCTGTCGGGTCTCGCCGTTAATCCGCAGAGAGATCTGAAGATCGTCGACATTGGGGACATCCGATGACGAGGCAAACTCCCCTATCGGGGCAAATGTATCGAAACCCTTCGATACGCTCCATGGATGTCCTTTGGACTTTGCCTGAGCCTGAATATCTCTTGCTGTCAGATCGATACCAACGGCTAACGCCGAAATGAAGCTGCTGGCATCCTCTTCGGCGATGTTTTTCGCTTCGGTGCCAATAGCTACTACCAGTTCGACTTCGTGATGCACGTCGCTGGACGCATCTGGAATTACGATCTCCTGCGGTGGAGAGACGAGGGCTGTCGATGGCTTGAGGAAAATCATAGGTATCGAAGGCACAGCACTATTCATTTCCTTCGCATGAGCTGCGTAATTCCGGCCGATGCAAATGAGCTTTCCTGGTCGTACTGGCGTCGATATTCCCGGAATCTCCAATTTCATCCTGTTTGCTCCCTGATCGATTGAGCCTTATATTATTGGGCTATAACAGATTTTACTCTCGCGCGGTAATCATTCCGACGCACCCAAAGAAGAGCTATTATGTACGCCATCGTTGATATTGCAGGTAAGCAATATAAGGTTCGAGAAAACGACCAGCTATTTGTCCCTACCCAGAAGGGTGAGGTTGACGCAAAACTAACATTCGATCGTGTTTTGCTCGTCGGTTCAGACGACGGTATTACTGTGGGAGCTCCTCTCGTCAAGGGCGCGTCGATAACAGCCCGCGTGGTTGACCATGTCAAAGGTGACAAAGTTCTCGTTTTCAAAAAGAAGCGCCGTAAAGGTTACCGAGTGAAAAATGGCCATCGTCAGCCGTTTACCCGCATCGAAGTGAAAAGTATCAAGGCAGGCAAATAAGCCCTGCAAAACCCTGAGGTCTGATTAATGGCACATAAGAAAGGAATGGGTTCGACCAAGAACGGTCGGGACTCGAAACCAAAGATGTTAGGCGTCAAGGCTTTTGGCGGCGAATTTGTTAAAGCTGGAAGCATTCTTGTGCGTCAACGCGGCACAAAATTTCACCCTGGCGCGAACGTTGGCAAGGGCAGCGATGATACGCTTTTTGCCACGAGTGAGGGTAGTGTTCGGTACGTCAAAGGGCACAAAGATCGGAAGTATGTCCACGTCGACGCAGCCGAGTCTTAAACGCTTGTAATTTATTGTTGTAACGAAAAGGGGCATTTAGTGCCCCTTTTTTTGTTTATACGCGGAATGAATTTCGGCGACATGGAATCATTTTCCGCGCCAGTGCAACGAAATTATTGATTGGTGGCTTTAAGACCACCAGCGAAACGCCGATCCCGTCAATCAGGTATTTGTCTCATTTTGAGCCAAAACACCAGTTTACGGCGTTGCTTTCAAAAGTATTTCTTCGAAAAGTACAGGTCCAGAGTCGTTCCAGACTCGTCTTGGCTCGTCGCTTGCATCGTGTCCGATAACGCCGGGAGTGTCTTTCCCGGACAGATTGGTAATCAATTACGGAAACGATGCACGCAGTCACTAGATCAACCAACCAGGCTTACCTGTCCAGTTTTCGCATTCCTGCGCTCTCCTTCAACAAGACCAAGTTGAAGTACAAATCGCTTCAGAGCATTTGGGAAATGATGAACGAAGGCGACCCTCAATCGGCTAAAAAGGAGGTCCTACGGAATTTTGCGACTCGCAATCGCATGCATCGAGAGGAGCGTTCAGCGCTGATGATTGGGCTGGCTTCTGCAGAGCTGGAAATGGGAGCGCTTCACAGCGCAAAACGATTCGCCGGCCGCGCATTGGACTACTTCCCTGACCAATGGTCTGGTAATAGAATCCTGCTCGCCATTCTATCGGCCAAGCAAGAATTTAAGTCTGCATATATGCAGTTGACCGAGCTGGATCCGGGCCCCGTGCCGATATGGGATCAACCTCTGGGTAAAGAAGCTAAGCACACGACACTAGCTTCATTGTCATGGCTGTTGGGAGACTGGGAAGATGTTGCACGTCATCTTAAGCTCGCATACCCGAAAGGTGTCTCAACGATGCCTGAACTTATCCAGGAAGACTGGTTCAGGCTCGCTCTCTACCGTGGACGTCCGGAAGACGCAGTCGCAGTCGCGTCAGTATTGATCGCTGAGCGCCCCGTAGATTCTGCTGATGAAATTTTACAAACATTCGTCCAGAACGGATGGATTAAAGAAGCTTTGCCGCTGTACCGTGCGGCATACGAAAGTTCGCCAAACAGCCAGCTATTGCGACGGAGACTCGTCGCACTGTGTATCAGAGAAGGAGCTCTGGAAGAGGCGCGGCTATTGACCAAACCAGGTGCTCTGGACCTAGCTGCATAAAATCAGAACGGTGATCGACGTTTGGTGAACAGAAGTCCTGTTGGAGCAATCCGACGGGACTTCTTTCTTTTTTTGTAGATTGGTCCTGCTTCCCTACCAGATCGAGCTCCTATCGTGTCAAAAGAAAAGAAGGATAGTCTGAAAGTTCAGCCTCCGCCCACGGTAAAAGCTGACATTTCTGTCGATTCTGAAAAAACGACCGACACGAGACGTACTTCCCTACCCGTCAAGGACCTGTCGGATCATGTCGAAGGCGGTAGCGCGTCAGAATCTGAAGTACTGAACATGATGAGGGGATTTCTCGACGAGATGAATGAAGATCTCGACGCCGAACGCATGGAGATACTCAGGTCACGGATAGAAAGCGGTTTCTATGGTACTGTTGTCGCTTCGCCCGCACTTGTACAACGGATACTCGCGGACCTTCGAAGTGATGAGATTTAAGGCTTGCGATTGGCAGAAGTTGATTTGTGATACGGTCATCGGTCGCGAGTCATGAGTCATTGGTAACGAGTCATTGGTCATTGGTCATCCATGACTCACGGCTCTGCCACCTGCCCATGATGGGTCCCCACCTTCGTGGGGACGACGAAGGGGTGCGGTGGTCATTCGTCATGAGTCAACGGTCATCGGTCACAAGTCATAGGTCATTGGTCATCCATGCCTCACGGCTCTGCCACCTGCCCATGATGGGTCCCCACCTTCGTGGGGACGACTAGTATCCTGGGCGACGACCAGTATCCTCGGGACGACCAGTACTTGTCAATCCTGACCCTCAAACTTCTGTCCGTCATTCCCGCCCCCGTCTGTCATTCCCGCGCAGGCGGGAATCCATCACTGGCGTTGCTATTCGAAGTGGAGCAGTTCGTCGCGGTGGTTGATGGGGTGGCTCTGCCACCTGCCCATGATGGGTCCCCACCTTCGTGGGGACGACGAAGGGGT
>CBDUKH010000065.1:0-21411 GCA_965367755.1 uncultured Rhodothermales bacterium | reverse complement strand
AAACTGGCCGCGGATGTTGCTCGCCGAATAGTTGAACTCATTCAGCGGAATCAGGAATCCGGACGTCCGACAGTTCTCGGACTACCAACAGGCTCGACTCCCATCGGAGTCTACCATGAGCTTATCCGACTACATAGAGATGAAGGGATAGACTTCTCATCGGTTATCACGTTTAACCTCGATGAATATTATCCGATGCCGCCGGACAGTCTTCAGAGCTACCACCGGTTCATGCACGAAAATCTATTCGATCATCTGAATATCGATCCTGCCAATATCCATATCCCGAGCGGCAGTATCGAGCGAGACGAAGTAGAGCGTCATTGTGCGCATTACGAAGAAGAGATAGCCGCCGCTGGCGGAATCGACTTGATGCTGCTCGGTATCGGTCGTAGTGGTCACATCGGATTTAACGAACCCGGCAGTAGTGATGAAGATCGCACCCGTCTGATTGTGTTGGATGAGATAACACGGAAGGATGCCGCGAGTGACTTCTTTGAAGAGAAATACGTTCCGCGTGAGGCAATCACGATGGGGGTTGGCACCATCATGGAAGCGCGCGAAGTCATACTCATGGCTACTGGCGAGCATAAAGCTCCTATCGTCCGTCGAGCTGTAGAAGAACCGCAGAACAATCACGTCTCTGCAACCTATCTACAGGATCACCCCAACGCCTGGTTTTATCTGGATCGTGCCGCCGCGAGCGATCTTACGCGCGAACAAACTCCGTGGCTGGTCAAACAGGTCTCATGGAATTTTGAAATGGCGACGCGTGCCGTCATCTGGCTTTCCGAACAGGAAGGGAAAGCAATTCCCCATCTAGGCGTCGCCGACTTTCAGCGGCACCACCTGCATGATTTGATCCACAGCTTTGATGGGGTAGATGTGTTATGTCTGCAGGTATTTGAACACCTCCGGCAGAAGATTTGGTATACCGATCAACTGCCCGTCAACAAGAAAGTGATCCTGTTCAGTCCTCATCCCGATGACGATGTTATCTCGATGGGTGGAATGCTGGGTAAGCTCGTCCGCAACGGAAATGACGTGACTGTTGCGTACATGACGAACGGTTCTGTAGCTGTTTTTGATCAGGACGTACGGCGTCATATTCGATTTGTCGAGATGAGCTACGAAGTCCTGACCGGTGAAAATCCGGACTCGGGATTGATGTCTCGTTCGGATGAGATCCAGCACACTCTTGAGGTCAAACAACCCGGCGAAGTTGATAGTGATGCGGTACAGAAAATCAAGGCATACATTCGATACACGGAAGCGATAGCCGCCATCGAAGTGATGGGCTTGTCGGAGAAGAACGCACGATTTCTCGACCTTCCATTTTATAAGACGGGAAGAGTCAAAAAGGATCCGATTGGAGCCGACGACGTCCGCATTATCGTCTCCCTGTTTGAAGAGTTGGCGCCGGATGAAGTGTTTGTCGCAGGCGATTTATCAGATCCACACGGTACACACCGTATGTGTTACACGGCGATTGACAGGGCTCTGCTCGAGTACAATGGTGAGGCCGGGGAAGGTAGCGAAGAGACGCGGCCGCGAATCTGGTTGTATCGGGGAGCGTGGCAGGAGTGGGAGATTGATAGAGCAGACGTTTTTGTGCCGCTCACCAAGGCAGACCTCGACCGAAAGATCGAAGCCATATACAAGCACGAAAGCCAGAAGGATCGGGCCCTTTTCCCCGGAGCATATGATTCGCGGGAATTCTGGCAGCGTGCACGCGACAGGAATATCGAAACGGCTCAGCGGCTTGATGCACTCGGCCTGCCCGAATTTCATGCAGCAGAGGCATTCGTCACATGCTACGAAATGCCGTGACCAACCGAGGCTTGAAGAATGAGTGATCCGGTTGCCATTGGTATTGACTCCGGAGCGTCAAAGACGGAGCTCGTAATATCGCGGGACGGTAGGGAATATCTAACGACGATTCCTGAAGGAATCAACTATCAACGGCTCGGGATGGATGGTACGATCCAGGCTTTCGAACGCGTATTTCAAAGTCTGCAATCGGAATTACCCGTCGGATCTGCGCCGAACATTTGTGTCGGCCTTGCAGGCGCCGACGATTCCGAGGATCAGCGATTAATTGGTGAGAGTATTCAGGTCGCGCTGTTGCGATCGAAGATAGGAAAACGCGTCAAGCCCAGGGTTCAAGTCGTACAGGACAGTTTGATCGCACTCCAGGCGGCGTACGGTGATGCTGGTGGCGTCGTCATTGTCGTAGGTACCGGGTCCATTGTCATCGGACGTACTATCGATGGGAGCATCTGCCGTACTGGAGGGTGGGGGTACTTACTCGGTGATGAGGGAAGTGGGCATGCTCTGGGATTGATGACACTCCAGCGGGTGGCCCACCAGATGGATGACGGAGGTGAACTCACACCATTCCTGTCTGCTGTGATGAACGCTCTATCCTGTACATCACGTTCCGATTTAATACACAGAGTGTATCGTGAGTCCGGTACGATTCAATCGGTGGCGCCCGTCGTGATTGAGTGGAGCGAATCCGGTGATGATCTGGCTCTAGAACTCGTAGGCATCGCCGCAACGGGCGTCGCGGAGTGTTTTGCCCGTATGCTGCGAAACTGTCCGGGCGAGTTGCCCCGGAGATACGTTCTTACCGGAGGTTTGTCGTCGTCAAGCTCCTATCGTAAACAGATTGAGATTGCTATTGACAGGGTGTCTCACGGCTGGGAGCGCGTTGAGCCCATGTTCGACCGCCCAGTCTACGGAGCGCTATCACTTGCGCGAGCGATGTCGTCGCAGTAGGTTGTGACTTTCCCGAATCGATGCACCAGATCGAGTAGATATGGCACTTGCACCAATTGATTGGTTCTCCATCATCGCATTCTTCGTGTTGTCGTTTGCGATCGGAGCTCTGGTATCTCGACGAGCTGGAAGGAGCAGCGCCGAATTCTTTCTCTCGGGGAGAAGCATGCCCTGGTGGTTGCTGGGTGTATCGATGGTGGCTACCACGTTCTCAGCAGATACACCGAACCTGGTCACAGACATCGTTCGTCAAAATGGAGTGTCCGGCAACTGGGTATGGTGGGCTTTTCTTTTGACGGGGATGTTGACAGTTTTTGTTTATGCGCGGCTATGGAATCGATCCGGAGTATTTACTGATTTGGAGTTCTACGAGCTTCGATACAGTGGCAGAGGAGCGGCATTCTTGAGAGGCTTTCGAGCATTGTATCTGGGTGTCTTTTTTAATGTGCTGATCATGGCTTCCGTATCGCTTGCAATGATAAAGATTGCGGGCGTGATGTTGAATACGGAGCCCTGGGTAACCATGGTGGTAGCGTCAACGGTGACGGTTGCCTATTCAGCGATGGGTGGATTACGTGGTGTGATTATTACTGACTTCTTTCAGTTCGGCATAGCGATGATTGGAGCGATCGGGGCTGCCTATGTAGCGTTGCAGTTGCCGGAAGTCGGGGGGTTGGCAGGGCTACTTTCAAGTGAAGTCGTGATGCCCAAGTTGTCGTTCTTTCCTGCGATGGAGGCAACAGATGCCTGGATCACAATCATCATACTACCTTTGGCCGTACAATGGTGGAGTGTATGGTACCCCGGTTCTGAGCCGGGAGGGGGCGGTTATGTTGCGCAGCGGATGTTATCGGCTCGCGACGAGTCCGGGTCTGTCAAGGCAGCGTTGTTTTTTAGTTTTGCGCACTACGCGTTACGTCCATGGCCGTGGATAATCGTCGCGTTGGCTTCGCTGGTTGTTTTCCCTGATCTTGCGTCACTACGAACGGCGTTTCCGATGCTGCCGGAAAATGTGATTCGCCATGACCTTGCGTATCCTGCCATGTTGACGTTCCTTCCGGCGGGACTCCTGGGTCTGGTAGTTGCGTCTCTTATCGCAGCGTTTATGTCTACCATATCAACGCACCTCAACTGGGGTTCGTCGTATATCGTGCACGACTTCTACAATCGGTTCATTAACCGGGATGCAGATGAAGCGAAGCTCGTTCGAATTGGGAGATGGTCTACCGTCGGCCTGATGATTTTAAGCGGTTCGTTGGCACTCTTGATGTCCAATGCCCTTCAGGCATTTAATATTCTTCTTCAGGTCGGTGCGGGTACCGGATTGCTCTTCATCATGCGCTGGTTTTGGTGGAGGATTAATCCATGGAGCGAGATTACGGCCATGGTGGTGTCGTTCCTTGTCGCAGTGGTCTTTGCAATCATGTCCAAGCTGGAAATAGCTGTCCCGTCGAGTTCGTATCAGCTACTAGTTGGCGTAGGAATTACGACGTTTGCATGGGTGTTGGCGACGTTGTTGACGAGACCTTCGGATGATGCCACTCTGGAACGATTCTGTCAGTTGATTAATCCCGGAGGGCCGGGATGGAGAAGGTTTGGCAGTGCGCTTGCTGAAGATTCGGGAGGATGGAGTGTGCCTTGGGGATTACTGGCGATGATGATTGGCTCGATAGGCATCTATTCATTGCTGTTTGCCATCGGAAATTTCTTGTACGGGAATACTGGTACTGGAACTGCCATGTGCCTGGTGGCCGCGACGTCTGCTACCCTGATTTATAGATTATGGCCGAAACTGGGAATTCGGTCAGAGAGAAAATCTGCGTGAGACAACGTTACGAGTGACGGTGCAGAGAAGTAATAGCAGATGCTCGTTAACATTTGGCGTTCTCTTTCGCGAAGGCTGAGGCAGGGATCAAGAGCTGGCTGCGGACTTGCCAGCATTAACGCCATCGGCTACCCGCGAGGTCAACTGTACAAAAAATCCGTGTTGTCGTGGGCGTTCAATGGTCAGTAACACGAAAGGATAATAGGATTATGAACGAACTGGACGCCGCCTCGAAGATCAAGCGCTGGATTGTGTTTGCAATCGTCACGCTTATGGCAATCGATTTGGTTGTTGTGGTGACCGAACGTCACTGGCTCAGCGCGTTTCTTATTTTGACTATCGCATTACTGATTCTGCTGGTGACGGTGTTCAGTGATAGACTTGTGGTCCAGATTCCCTCTGAATTCCAGGTGCTTGCTCTTGCATTCGTTTTTGCCGCTCTGTTTCTGGGAGAGGTACGAAGTTACTACGACAAGATCTGGTGGTGGGATATTGCATTGCACAGCACGTCAGGTTTGCTGATGGGTATTCTCGGGTTTCTGTTAGTCTACGTCCTAAACGCAAGCCAGAAGATTGCATTTTCCATGACACCACGGTTCGTCGCATTTTTTGCGTTCATGTTTGCAGTAGCCGTAGGAGCGCTCTGGGAAATCTTCGAGTTTTCTATGGATTCAATCCTGGGTGCTCGCATGCAGAAGGCAATGTTCAATGATCCGTCCGGCCTGACAGATACGATGTGGGACATGATTGTTAACACGATCGGTGCAGGTTTCATCAGTACTCTTGGTTGGTGGTACATGAAACGTGATCGCCGATCCTTTATTGACATCTGGATCCAGAAGTTTATACACCGGAATCCGGGATGGTTCAAGTCATGACAGCAGGTGCAAGTTAAGTGTATTCTCTGGCGTGATTCGAACCAAGTTTGTCTCGCATAAGAAATCTAACGGAGAATGTCACATGGAAAAATGCTAGAATGTTTCTAGCATTTTCTTATTAACGCACTGAAGATCGGTATTCGTAAGTTGCTGACGGGGAGGAGGAAGTGGAGGCCCCCGCGAGCTTCCAGGGATAAAGTCGATCCTAAAACACTGTGCGCTCACCCGCCGAGTCCGTCTTCGAGAGGCGAAACTGATTCGAAGAAGAACACTCCAGCACCCACATGTTTCCGCGGTCATCTATCGTCACCCCGGAAGGAGACCAGTCACCCGATGATTGTTGAACCTCGTACACCGCTCGATCCTCATCGATTCGTGCCACGTACTGGCCGGCAAAAACAGACACGTACACCTGGGAGTCGGTCGCATGCATACCCATCAGGGCATGCCTGTCGTGGACGAAATGAAATGCAGGCGTACGGTCAATTTCGATGTCAGCATAATGACGGATCGTTTCTTGTCCATCAGCGACCCGATAGACGGCGGATCCGACCGCCACGAAGATATCACCAGAGGGATTGATGGCTAATTCGTGTATGTAACCTTTAATAGATCCCAGCGAAATGGTGCGCGGGGATTTCGTCTCGCGGCCGACCACGATTGCCCGCTCTGGCCGCTGGAGTATGACT
The DNA here is from genome assembly GCA_965367755.1 of uncultured Rhodothermales bacterium. Taxonomy (GTDB): domain Bacteria; phylum Bacteroidota; class Rhodothermia; order Rhodothermales; family JABDKH01; genus JABDKO01. The sequence goes on along the minus strand of CBDUKH010000065.1, from coordinate 15,238 downwards.
GACTCGTTCCGATGGTTGCGGATCGTGGTAATTCCTCCGATATCGCTCGGGTGGCCACTGGTCCACTCAACCACGTTTGATAGCTTTCCTTCTCCGTCGATCCGCCAGACCCGATGCCGATATTTGTCACCTGTATTATGGACATCTTCGCCGAGCAGGTTGTCATCCCGATCCAGCCATAGTTGGTGATTGTGGACGTGATGGAGAATAATTTGTTTGGAGCCATCAATGTCAACCATCCAGATATTTGTGAGATCGCTGAAGAACGCCTGACCGTTCGTGTTGACGACGACAGAAAACGGTGGATGACCACTCGACGTAAATTGTAAAAATGCTACAAGGGTTGCTATTAGCAGAGCTTTGAAGTACATGGTTCCCAAAGTTCTTTTTGTCCGTACACGTTTGATGTCATAGCCGGTTGAATAGTTTAGTGATGATTCGATTACTCATCGACACTTAGTCGGGAAGGGGAGTCTCACGCTCCAAATTTTACTCTCAGCCACGCGCCAACGCCGTAAGCTACGAGTGCAGCCGCTCCACCGGTGAGGAGCGTTGTAAACCCGGTCCAAAGAGGACGGCGGTCAACGGCCAGTCCGCGGGCAATGCCGACTGCAAAGAAGGCGATCCCGGTAAAGATGCTACTCAAGAAAAATGCTCGTGACAGGTCCTGGGTCATCCATAAAAACGGAGCTAACGGGACGATTCCAACAACCAGGAATGCAAAGAACGTTGTTGTTGCTGCTTTCATCGGACTCGGTCCGTCCAACTGTAATCCCAGCTCTTCTGTCAGCATCGTGTCCACCCAGACGTCCTGGTCCTCTGTAATAACTTCGACAACTGATTCAAGCAACTCGCCTTTAAATCCTTTTCGCATATAGATCTGACGAATCTCTTCGCGTTCGCCGGCTGGAAAATCTCGAATTTCTTGTTCTTCCATGCGACGCGCGTGGGCGACGTGATCGCGCGAGCTCTTCGTTCCCTGAAAATTTCCGACGGCCATGCTAAAGCCGTCTGCCAGGAGATTGGCAAGGCCAAGAATTACAATAACAAGACTGGAAAACCCACCGCCTACCGCGCCTGCGACAACAGCAAACGTGGTAACACACCCGTCAATGCCGCCAAGGACAGCGTCCCCGACATAACTGTGCTCTGTACTCAAATTCAATCTCTCGCGAATCGCCGCCGGTGTGTGCACTTCGTCGGTAGTCAGATCCTTTTCTGTTCTTGCCATCAACTATACCAGGTAAACTTTGTGCAGTATTCTCAGGATGTCAGGTAGATTTAATCCGTCATCTCCTTATCATCCCAATCAATCGTTTGGTAAGGATAAGGTATGGTAAAAGTAGTAACGTGGAATGTTAATTCCATCAAAGCCCGACTGGAACGGGCACTCGCATGGCTAGACAAAACAAGTCCCGATGTCGTCTGCCTGCAGGAACTGAAAATGACCAACGAGGCGTTCCCGGAGGATGAGTTTAAAGAACTCGGATATTACGCGGCCGTGAATGGACAGAAGACCTGGAACGGCGTGGCAATCCTTTCGAAACAACCTGTCGAAGATATAATCCTTGGAATGGATGATGACATCGACGACCCGCAGTCTCGACTAATATCAGGTCGCACATACGGGATAACCGTAGCGTCAGCATACTTTCCGAATGGCCAATCAGTGGGGTCGGACAAGTGGGAATACAAGCTCTCATGGATGAAACGACTTCGTGGCTTTCTCGATAATCACTTTACCACGACTGATCCACTCCTACTGTGCGGGGACTACAATGTAGCGCCGGAAGATCGCGATGTTGCTTTTCCTGACCTGTGGAGGGCTTCCGTTCTCTGCCACGAAGAGGCACGAAGCAGGCTGCTCGATATCAAAGATTTCGGCTTCGTCGATACAATGAGGATGTTCGAAAAAGGGGATGGCCCCTATTCCTGGTGGGATTACCGGCGATTGGCCTTTCCGAAGGGTGATGGACTCCGCATTGACCATATCTACGCAACAGACGAAATCGCTCGAAAATGCGTTGCTGCCTATGTCGACCGAGATGAGCGAAAGGGCAAGAAGCCGTCCGATCATGCCCCCGTCGTCGCTGAATTCGACATATAAGCGTCATTGGCGCTCAATGGCCGCTTTGCAACGCGTTTGATACCCTGCAAATGCTTAAGTGGAGTCAATAAGAACCGATTCATTCGATAACTACTTTCTGAATCCAGCTAGCAGGATTCAATTGATTTCTTGAATGATTAAACGATATTTCGCCCGGCGATACGTATGTCTTCACAAGCATCTAGGCCAACCAGCGCTGAAACCGATGATCGGTTAGAGGCCGAACTCGAAACGTTACAGCGTTGGCATGAGGAACTGTCAGAGTACCTCAAAGATGGATTGACCGATCCGGCCGTCTCCCAGGATGAATTCTCGAACGCTGCCACCATGGCGACGAGGGTACTTATTCGCCTGAAAAACCTGTATTCGCAGAAACGATAAGCGTGACAATCTCGCTGTCTCAGTCTGCCGACAATCCATTCGATTGTCGGCTTTTTTATTTTGGAGAAAGTTGACAATGTGTAAGACCCGACCTTAATTGCAGTTCACCATCGTCGAGCGTTATGAAGAAAAAGAACCGTCGTGATATCGTCACCGCTTCCGTCATACTGTTGGTACTGGTTGTGGGGATGATCATCATTAGCCGTTTCATCTGAGATCCCAGCGCATAACGTTGTGTGCCCACCCGGCTACTCCGGGGGACATTAGATGTATCCAGGCCCAGTATTGCCGTGGCTACCATCTTTATAGCCTATCCATCCGTCAATGCCTTCGTCCCCGGGCACTTCGCAGTCGCTTCCACGTTGACAAGGGCAGAACGTTTGGTCACCTGTTGAATCCCTTTTTCTGCCTGCTGTACATTGAGTAATCCGTTGCAAGGTATCGCGGATTTGTGCGCCCGATATCCTGTCGAAAAAAAGATAATTTTTACCCCGAGTCGGCAAATCGGCTACAACGCTTCCAATGCGTTGCTGCGCAAAGGTACCGCATGGGCAAATCTGGAATTCGTATCGCCTACGCAGCATGCGCACGCCCTATGCGATCCAGCTCTACTATCGGAAGGCAAAGAAACCGTTCCTTTTGACCTGACAGCTTTCGTTGTTCTTCACCTCTTGCATGTTGAGCCTGCACTAACACGCGATTTGTTGGGCGAAGACATTAGGATTACGTCCGGCACCATTGCCAGTCTCGAACGGTCTATCGTCGCCATTCGAATGTCCGGTGGCCGACCCAAGGCGACAAACGCACGTTCCTCGCGTCAGCGCGCGCTCATAAAACTCTTGTCTCGCTACGAAGAATATCTGCAGACACACAAACTGGTCGACGACGCAGAAGTACTTTCAAGAGCGTTATCGCATGCCGAACTCCAACCACAGTTTCTGGACAACAACGGGTCGGTGGTTGCGTCATTTCGCTCGGAGGCGTTTACGACGCTTGAAGCCGAATACCTGAATTCTATATCCTCTAAGGTCATAGACCTGTCTGCAAATGTAAATTCTCAGGACGATGGTGCAAAAGTTTCGATCAGGTATGCGAACGGCTCGCGCGCTGAGTCCTTGGGAGTGGTAGAAGAAATTCTAGAGAGGGCCCTGCCATTCGATGATGTCGAAATCGCATATACATCGGAAAATCCCTACCTGCACGATGTGGCGAATCTGGCCACGTGGGTCCCCGACTCCATGTCATTCGCAAACGGAACTCCCGTCCAGCTATCCGTTCCCGGGCAGGCTCTTGCCGGGTATCTGAAATGGGTAATCTCAGGGTGTCGACTGCCGGTTCTCAATAACCTGCTACGTTCGCAGACAATAACGTTGAAACGACTGCCAGGTGTCGTAATACGACCAGACTTTGTCGCCCAGCAACTTGTGCGATGGAATGCGGGCGATGGCCTGCAAGAACTGAGTCGCGTTGTCAGGATGGTTAACAACGAAGCGGGGGTCTCTGCCAATACGTCAACTTCCCAGCCTACGCTCTTCGATAACCCGGGTCGAACTGAAAGGGCGATGAGCCTCAAGCGCGCTGTCGATCATCTTTCGGGACTCGTACCACAGTCAGATCAAGTATCCATCCGCGTACTGGCAGAACACTGTATCGAATTTCTGAATACGCTTGCATCCATGCGTTCTGACCGGGACAGCATCGCCAAAGAGTCACTGCTCCAGCGACTCGAAAACTTGAAGCATCACGATATTGTTGTTCCGACACGCCAGGGATATGAGATTATTCTCAGGCTCTTGCAAATCCATAAGACAAGCGCCTCTGTTGCGACGGAAGGAAAGATCAACGTAGTACCGGTCGAGAAAGCAGGAATCTCCGGCAGAACCCACGTCTTCGTACTCGGCATGGATGATGAAACCTACCCTGGAAGAGACCGCGATAACTACTTCACGAGTCTTCTTGATGCGAACGAATTTCCTCTGACTGAAAACTCCGGCCGGACTGAACGCGAACTTGCGGTAAGGCGCCTTATTAATACGCCCGACACAGAACTGGTGCTCGTGTCTCAAAGATGTGATCCCGCCGATGGAAGCGAGCTCCATCCTTCTCCCGTCGTCCGAGCCTATGAGCAGGACGGCATCACAATTCACTACGACCGACACGGACGTACAGGTGTTCCCATCAGACCATCGTTCGGACTGAGTTCGTTTGCACGAAGCGATGACTACCCTGAGACGATGCGCATGACATATCCATGGATTGCGCAAGGCACTCGTGCCTCAACTGAACGCCAGTCGTCGCGGTTGACACATTTCGACGGCGTCCTTGATGAGGCAACGCCGGAATTGAGCCTGGACAAAAAGGCGAATGTAGTTTCGGCATCGGCAATGGAGAAACTGTCTGGTTGTTCGTACAGATATTTTTTGCAGCGCGTTCTTAAAGTACGTGTACCGGAAAAACCGGCTAACGAATATAGTTGGTTGTCGAGTCTGCAAAAGGGAAGACTGCTACACGACCTGCTGTTTCACTACAACGAAGAGCGAAGGATCAGCACGTCGAACGGAGAACATAGACCCGCTCGACTTATGGCAATCCTGGATCGCCTGATCGAGCAACATACAAAAGAGAATCCCCCGCACAACGCGGCTGGTTTCCATGCTGACAAACAGGCGCTTGTACTGGCGGCAGAAATATTTCTGTCTGCAGAAGATGAGCGAACGGATTTTGAACCCTATGCCCTTGAGCTTCGGTTCGGATTTGATGACGACAAATCCTCGTGGTCCACGGGGCCGTTGAAAATTACTCTCGGTGATGACGTCGCGCTCAACATGAGGGGCGCAATCGACCGGGTGGATACCAACGGGACCGACTACAGGATATGGGACTACAAGTCCGGCTCCCTGTACAACTTCGATGAACTTCCACTTGCCGGTGACTTGCGGCATCTTCAGTGGGCATTGTATGCTTTCGCCCTGGAAGAAATTCTCAAGGCCCGTGGGGAAGAGCCTAATATTGTAGAGTCGGGCTACTTTTTCATCAGCGAAAAGGGGAACGGCCAAATCGTAAGTGCACCACCTCCTGAGAGAACTGAAATCGGTAAACGAATAAAACCGCTTCTCGACCTTGTCTCGTCGGGCACTTTCGTGCATGCGCATCGCGAAAGGGATGAGTGTCGTTTCTGTGACTTTAATCCCGTCTGTGGCGGGGAGTCTGTTCTAGCCCATGATGTGGGAAACCTGGAGCCGGTCGATGAACGGACAGTACTTGCAAAAACGTTGACAAGGAAATGGCTACAAGAATGAGTGATCAAAAAGTAGTCCCGAGCGATCAAGGTGTGCGAGACCTGATAGACACCACGCTGGATCGGAATGTTGTCATCGTCGCAGGAGCTGGTGCGGGCAAGACAACAGCAATAGTTTCCCGAATGATTGCATTAGTGGCCAGTGGAATAACTGATACCGGTTCCGTTGCTGCGATTACGTTTACAAGGAAAGCCGCTGGCGAACTGCGAAACCGATTCATATCGGCACTGCATAAAGCGATTCAGGATGAAGATCCGGGGACTGACCGTCACGAGAATCTCCGCAAAGCTCTTGAAGATTCGGATCAGGCGTTCGCCGGCACAATCCATTCTTTCTGCGGTCAGCTTCTTCGTGAGAGGTCGTTTGCGGTAGGGTTGCAACCAGATTTTGTTGAGATAGATGAGCGTGAAGAAGCCATCCTGCGAAAGCATGTCTGGAACGAATTCCTTCATCAGCAACAACTTGCTGATAACGCGAATTTCAAGGCCGTTCAGAATCTACAAGTCGGTATTGATCGGCTATTCCAGTTTTTCTCGGACGCGAATGAATTTCGAGACATGACGTTGAAGCCGGCCGAAGCAATCGAGCCGGATCTTGGCCTGGCAGTAGCTATGCTGAAAGAATTTGTCTCAACGCTCGAAAATGCTGCACCGCAGTCTTTTGACTTCGGCAAAGATCCACTTATGCAGGCGTTGTTAAAAGCGCGCCACTATCTGGAGAACAGATCCCTTACCACGACCACCGATCAGGTGGATTTCTTGAAAATATTCGAGGCGGTCCGCTATCAAAAAATTACACCTGCCTGGTGGGGAGATCCTGCGCTTGCCGAGAGATTAAAGAAAGGTGAGTACAAAGAATTCCGAGACAACATTGTCAAGCCAGCGCTAGCTCGATGGGGCGAGTTCGTCTACGCTACCATTCTCCCGTTTATAAATGATGCTGTCGAATTCTATGCTGAGTGGAGGCGCCGGGATGGATTGGTTTCGTTTGACGATTTGCTTTTTTATGCAACGAAGCTGCTACGCGAGAATAGCGAGGCGCGTCAGTATTTCGCAGTTCGCTACAAGCATCTTTTTGTAGATGAGTTTCAGGATACTGACCCCATCCAGGCCGAGCTTATTTTTCTTCTGGCAGCTGAAGATCCTGACTCAAAAGATTGGAGAACCGTGACACCCCGCGCTGGTGCTCTTTGTATTGTCGGGGATGAAAAGCAGGCCATCTATCGTTTTCGTCGCGCCGACGTGGAGACGTTCAGGTTTGCCACTCAGCGCATTCAGGACACGGGTGGTATCCTCCTTGAACTTACAACGAGCTTCAGGTCGCTCGGCAATTTGTGTCAGTGGTACAACGATTCCTTTTCAAAAATACTGAGCCACGACGACGACCGGTATCAAGCCCGATATCTTCCACTCGAAAAATTCCGATCCGATGGTATCGATCCATTCTGTGTTCGAAAACTGAGTATTCCAAAAGTCTATCGTAACAATCCGGGAGAGATCGCTGAAATAGAAGCTACTCGTGTCGCCGAGTTTATATATGCGGCTCTCAACGGCAAGAGCGAAGTCAACAGTCCGGAAGCCGATGCACCGCTCGCCCAGCAAGCATCTGCCGGGGACTTTATGATTCTTACGCGAAAGAACGCAAACCTAGCTATCTACAGCCGCGCTCTCCAACGGTTTGGTATTCCGTACGACATCGTAGGAGGTGCACCGCTGGGCGATTCTATAGAACTGCGGGATCTCGTTCACCTGCTCAGATCGGTCTACGAGCCAGAAAATACGTTGTGGGTGCTATCGTATTTGCGCGGCAACCTCAACGGATTCAGCGACCCGGAATTGTACGAGTTCGTGCGACATGGCGGTCGGCTTACTATCTATCCTTCGATTCCAGATTCGTTGGATAAGGAACTGAAAGGACGATTGACAAGGGCATTCGAGCGGCTACACCTGTACCGACGTTGGCTGACCGAATATCCGCCTCTGTCTGCTATCGAACAGATCATTGAGGATCTGGGACTGCTTCCGTTTTCTGCATCAATGGATAATGGTTCCGGACGCGCAGGTTCGCTCTTGCGCGTACTCGACCTGGTCAGGCAGTGGGAACAGCGCGGCCTTTCGTGGGGAGAAATATTGTCGGAGTTGATTGGCTTGATCGACGATCCCTGGTCCAACTTATATGAATCAACGCTTGAAGCCGGACGGCAGGATGTTGTCAGGCTAATGAACGTCCATCAGAGTAAAGGCCTGCAGGCCCGCGTAGTGATTCTTGCCGATACGTATAATCCTATCAAGAGCAGGATCAAGAGACATGTGTCGCGAATGTCGGATCCGCCTTACGTATCGATCAAGGTGACGGAGCCGAAGGCAAATTACGACCTCGTCATATCGCAGCCGCCGTCGTGGGAAGATGACGAGGCGGAAGAAGCGCGATTCGAGGAAGGAGAGGAGAATCGCCTTCGCTATGTAGCTGCCACACGTGCACAGAATCTGCTTGTCGTCTCACAATATGCCCACGTCAAGGACAAGGGACAATGGTACCCGTTTTACTCGGGACTTACGCGCATTCCGGAACTTGAGTACGAACCTCTTGCTCCGCCATCCAGAAAAGCGGTCTCTACTCCGAAACTTGCTGAAGTTGTTGCGAGCCGCACGTCGGCGATAGCCCTTGCAAAACAGCCGACGTATCGACTGATAACCGTTACCGAGGAAGATGAGGAGACACTCAAGATCGACGTACCGACTGGTTTTGGCAGCGATTATGGGACGGCAGTGCATCACCTGCTTGAGCTATCGGTCAAGGGGAATCTCCCGTCAAATCTCGAGGCGTACATACATGCAATCGGAGCAAACTATCCGATGGCTCGGGGACAGGAATCGCGACTGGCGGCGGCTGTCGATCGCTTCCAGCAGTCAGAACTCTCAGTAGAACTGGCGACAGCTTCACATGTATTTACAGAAACGCCAGTTGGGATGGCCGACAGCACGGGCAGTGAGTTGACGCGAGGTGTTATAGATCTGATTTATCGGTTGGAAGACGGTTGGAAAATTGTCGACTACAAGTCGGTGGTTTCTGAATCGGCAGAGGATTCGAGTCGCATTGTGCAACGTTATAGAGATCAGCTTCTCGCATATTCTGATTTCTGGCATCGGGCGACCGGTGAGAACGTCGTTGAGTGCGGGATATGGCTCACTGAAACAGGAGAGTTTCTACCCGTTGACATACCAGGTGTAATCGATGCCGAAACAGTCTCCGTAGTTTAGGTATTCTTGACAGACATGAAACCGCGCGGCTGCAGGGTAGTCTTACATCTACACACATCTGCTGACCCACCGGCCTCGTGTTTCTATGATTAGAATACTGCATCTCGCAGACCTTCATTTCGATACGATATTCGCGTCGCGACGCGAGAACACACGAGTACAACTCCGTCAGGCACTTCGGCAGGCTTTTGACAATGCTGTGACGTGCGCCATCAAGGAAGAGGTTGATGTTGTCCTGATCGCCGGGGATTTATTTGACAATGACCGTCTAAGTTATTCCACCGAGAGGTTCGTCATCCGGCAGATGGAGCGCCTGGCTGAAGCACGCATCCGGATTATTTATTCCACAGGTAATCATGACCCGGGGGGCGTGTCATCAAGGGCATCACGAATTAGCTGGCCAAGCAATTGTGTGTTGGTAGATTCGACGCGTCCAATCGTTCATCGTATTGTCTCAGAACGTTCGGCTGGCGCTGTGAATATTGTTGCAGCGGGACTGGACTCACGCGAAGAAGATTCGAATCTGGCGGCAGCGTTTCCAGTGGCGACTGGCGACGAACCCTACGTCGGTATGTTGCATACATTGGTAACTGATTCGCGAATGTCCGGTGGCCATAAACGTTTTGCACCCTGTTCGACGGAAGATCTGGCGGGCAAGGGATATTGTTACTGGGCGTTGGGACATATTCACGTCAGGCATCAGGTTAGTGATAGGTTGCATGCGTGGTACCCGGGTAATATTCAAGGATGTACTCCGCGCGAGGCAGGGCCGAAAGGAGGTCTTCTGATAACAATAGACTCTGACAACCGTGTCGATGTCATGTTCAAGGAATTTGGACCGGTCGTCTGGCATAATCTTGAACTCACTGTGAGTCTCGATGTCAATCATGTCGATCAACTTGCACGTATGATGGAGCAGGCCGCTGACGCTTATTTACAGTCCCGCAACGCCGCGAATGTATTACTCAGATTTGTACTGAGTGGGTCGGCTCCGGTCCTGAATGAAATTAAGCGACAAAGCGATCTTGAAGACCTGGAAGTAACCCTGACGGAAGTGCTCGGACTTCTTGACGTTGAAATCAGCACCGTGGCCCTGCAACCTCCGGTTGACCTGGAACGCTACCGGAACGAACCACATGTTCTGGGGCGAGCCCTTGAGCTGGCTACCTCCTTGAGAGGGAAGAATTCGGAGGCAGCGTTGAAAGAGCTATTCGGCGACAATGCTGTGGTAGACTGGGCATCCGCAGATGACGAAATGCGTCGTGAGCTCCTGTCAGGTATTGAGGAGGAAATCGTCGAACGAATGTTGAAGACATAGATGTTAGTTACCAGCGCTACGATTGAGTCGTATGGCCATTTCAAAGATCGGTCATTCGATTTTGGATCAGAAAAGATTGTCATTATCTACGGACCGAATGAGGCAGGCAAGTCGACTTTCGCTTCGTTTCTATTGTCGATGTTCTTCGGCTTTAGTCCCGCTAGTGAAGCAACTCACCCATACAGTCCAATAGGTGAACAAGGCTTGAAAGGCCGGATGGATTTTATTTCGGACGATCGACGAAGATGTTCAATCCAGCGCGAGCTGCAGTCTGTCCCCAAGTCTCGGTACCTGTCAGGTGAGGGCCTTTTTGGAGACGAGTTGGACCTGAGGAACAGAACGATTCCGCAAGCCGATCATATCAGCCGGCGCGTTTTTGAATCGGTGTACTCGCTCACGTTGTCCGACATGGAGCATATAGAATCCAAGACATGGGACTTTATTCAGGATCGCCTGCTTGGTGGATTAAATATGGAGTTCCTGAGACCAACTCGGATAGTAATTGAGACTCTGGAACAAGAAGGAAAGTCGTATTGGAGGCCGGACCGTCGCGGTAAACCGCTTGCTTCGGAACTGGAAGATAAACTGAGACATCTCCAGAGAAATCTTAGGACAGCCAGGGAGAACGACCGGAAAGTGCGTGAGCTTGCTGCAACTATCAACAAGCTGAAAGACAGGCGTGCTGAACTTCGACGCACCCGGACGGCTCTTAAGCAAAAGCATCATTTGTTCAGCAAGGTCCAACCTGTTCGAACTCTAATCTCCAGAATCGATCAACTCAAGGAGGAAGCAGGTGATGCTGATTCGTTTGTTGAAATACCTGACAACCCCGTCGTCTTTTTGAACGACCTGACAACGCGAAAGCGACAGCTACTTGATCGACACGTTCAAATTGACGGGGATCTGCAGGAAATATCGGCGGCGGTCGAAGAATTCAAGCCGGAGTACGCCCGTCTCCGCGCTGAAGAAGATGAGGTGAGAGCCTGGAGTACGCGAGTCGGACGTCATGAGGCTACGACCTCAGAACTGGAGGAGTGCGAAGAGCGAATCGCCAGCGAACTTGAACGCATCCGACCGATATTTGCGAGTACGTTTGTAGGTAGTGACGTTCGTGAGACCCTGACCGATCTTCGGGGTGTAGACACGGCATCTTTGAAGACACTTTTTGACAGGCTTGCAGAAGTCGATCGAAATCTGGAGCGACGGACGACCGACGATGTCGCGTCTGCTGGTCCGTTACTCTCCAATCTTTGGATATTAACGATTGCAGTGGGTGTCGTCATCACAGTTCTCGGGCTGGTGTCAAACGGTTTCCTCGCTATTGCTTCGGGCTTGCTATTTGTCGGTCTTGGAATTTTTCTACGTGGAGTGTTGAGTCTGCAACCTGGCGTGAACAAGGCTTCGATGGATCATTCTCCACAGGTGCGGTCTGAAATCCTGCGTGCTATACGGAGCCAGATATCCCCGGTGAAAATATCGGAGCACCGACTTCAGAAGAGTGTTAGCGATCTGTTTATTGATATTATGCGGATGCATGATGTAGCCGTTTCGCTTGAGAGCATGGAAGCTCGCAAATCACGTTTGATCGACACGATTCATGACGATCATCGGAAGCTCAGACTGCTCACGAACAGTGTAGGTACAGACAACCATGCAGTTCCGACAGTCTTGATTGCTCGGCTGATGAGGGATCTCGAGACAGCAAATTATCGATACCATCGATCTGAATCTGCGAAGAAGCGGAGGGCGCCCCTTTTACGGGAAAAGTCGGCTCTCGAAAAGATGATTGCAGAGCTTGAGAATGATGAAGCTCAGATTGCCAGTCGCCTCAAGGAGGTTGGAGGCGGAGATGTAAAGGCTGGCGCGATCAAATTATCGACTATGAGAAAAGCCATGGACCGCGTAACGCATCTGTCTGAGACTCTTGACAAGAACTATCCTGATTGGCGCGATATCGTCGAACGGGCAACTGAGTCCATGCCAGAACCGGAGGAGGATAACGGACTAGTCGACTCCGGCGTCGAAGTGCAGCTGGATGAGGTAGAAGAGGAGCTCCAACAGTTGTCGTCGAAGATCGCGGCGATGCAAGAGCAGGCAAAAGCACTCTCAAAAGAAGCGTCTGTCAGTGATGTAGAGAATCAGATCGATTCGTGCCGTCACGATCTCGCCTCGGCAAAAATACAACGCGACCGACGAGAATTGATGGCGGCAATTCTGAAAAAGTCTGAAACTCTATTCCGTGAAGAGCATCAACCGGACGTAATTCGAAAAGCCAACGAGTATCTCAAGCTTATCACCGTTGGGAGATACGACAGATTGATCGTCGATGATGTTACAGGCGAGCTTCGACTCTGGAATAATGATGTCAAAGGATTGGTGGACGTAAGTACGCCACTTAGCCGAGGGACGCTTGATCAAATATATCTTGCCCTGAGGATGGCAATTATTGATCATCTTGATGCCAATCACGAACGCATACCGCTATTCCTCGACGAGGTACTTGTGAACTGGGATCAACGTCGACGTGAGAGAGCCTACGCGATTCTAAAAAGTATGTCGAATGAGCGGCAGATATTCTTCTTTACCTGCCATCGCTGGATGGTCGAAGAAACCGAGGAGCTGCTCAACGCGAAGGTCGTTAGACTCAACTAGTAGGCGCGTTAGATACTACTCAGCAGAATTGAAACTGAAACGGCGGCAATGAAAAACCCGGAAGCGCGTTGCGCTCCCGGGTTTTCGTATCTCTGATAAAAGTCGGCCGAGCGAAATCTCCCGTCAAGTCATCTAAACGAAATGAAAGAATCTCCGGCTGGCTTTCGGGCAGATGTGTTATCCGCCAATTTTGAAACGAGCTCCAACAACCATATCGAGATGGTGCGCGTTAGTGTCTGCGAATATCATATTGAATGACGGGCTCGCAAACAGGTACGTATTCGCAACGATGTTGTACGTAACGTATCCGAGAAAGCCGAGAGCAAACTTCGTTGCACTGTCACCTTCAATGACGATCTGCGTTCCAGACGTCTTGCCTAATCTCTCGACGTCTTCAAGTATGATACCAGCATTCGTGATATCGATTGAAATGCGACTGAAACCAATCTCACTTCCAAATTCAAAACCTACTTTTGTCTCAGAAGGCATCTTGTATCGTCCACCAACCATGAGATTGACAGTCGATAGCGTGGCCTCGAAGATCGAACCGGAATTGTCAAACTGGTAACGATTGTATTTTAGCGATCCCGTGGCATCGATATTAGAGTTGACGCCATACCCAGCACGTCCACCGAGTGCCATGCCCATATTATAAGCGTCACGAAAATCGCCTTGAGTGGGAATCGCCAGCCCGGCAGAACCTTCAACCCAGATTGGATTCTGAGCCTGAACCGTCACTACTGACAGTGTAGCAATGATCGCAAATAATGGTAAACGTTTTGTCATTACAAACCTCGAACTAAGTATTTAAGAACGGTATCACAAATAATAAGGAATAATTAGACGATCCCGCGTAGGACTACGCCGCGCCAAAGATAGAATTTTGAGACTCGGCCGTCAACGTGCGGGTAGAGATTGTAGTTCTGGCGGCAAATTATCCGGATTTGCGTCCAGGTGCCAGTGCGTATTGTCCAGTGTACTATACACGCAATCATCCTAATAGGCTCAATTTAGCATGTTTAGCAGTGTGACTGATTTACGGCAGACGTTTTGATAAGACACATTGAAACGAATACTCAATAATCAATTTTGAAGCGGCAACACGCGCGTTTTGCGGAGGATGAACCTATGAAACGTTACCTACTGTTAACAACCATGTTTATGGCAGTCCTGGTCGGATGTGAACAAGGACCTCGTGGCCCGGTTGGCCCGCAAGGCGATCCAGGGAATGCAAATGTATTCTCCCTGAACTTTACGTTCTCAATCGCAGATGCCATTATTAACGGGAACGTCGCTTCGGTTCAATACGATGTACCGGGTATTACTCCCAACGTCGTAGATGACGGTGCCGTCTTACTTTTCTTCCGCGACCAGGGTACGTGGACATCTATGCCCTTCGTATTCAGCGTCGAGTCAGAAGACCTTGCTGCTGTAGACTACACGATAAACATGGCATATGGATTTGATGATGAGTTCCTGGAAGTTTTTTATGAGACTTCGGTAGTTGACTCTGACTTTGCCATGGACATCTTCCTCGAACAACCGGATCGAGAAATGAAGGCAGTTATTATTGACGGTTTCTTCGCCAAGTCAAGTGTTGATCTTACGGACTACAATGAGGTCGCTACATTCTTCGGATTGGAGTAAACTGACATCAATACGGAAGCTTTACAAAAGGGTTGTCCCATTCTGGGACAGCCCTTTTTTGCATCTCGGCCACGGTGAAAAAGGGGATCTATAGGTTTAGATACGTGCGCCGATATATGCTGAAAGCCGCGCTAACAAAGAACTTCCGAATAGCATGACGAACGAAGAATTCAACCGCGAGAGCAGTACGCAGAAAGGGAACACGCCCCACCTGAGACGATTCCTGACTACGTTCTTCCGTACCGCTCTGGAAGAGTACCGTGAAGCAGGATGCCCGTTCGGTAAGAACGTCGATGCGATGCTGATCTGGTTCGAATACAACCAGAAGACGACGGACAACTAAGGTTTCCCTGAGTTTCATCCGCTACAATGAGTACAAAACCCTGACGACAATTCTCGTCAGGGTTTTTTGTTTGTGCAAAGCGTGCAGCAACTGGTAGTCGGTTGGAATCGCGATTGTGATGCGTAATGACCAATGACCGATGACCAATGACTGCGAGGCCCACAGGGCCGAGCCAACCGAGGCCGTCCGGCAGCTGGCAGACGCGTTTCCACATCGAACGCCTCCACCGTT
>CBDUKH010000064.1:0-21939 GCA_965367755.1 uncultured Rhodothermales bacterium | reverse complement strand
CCCGAGCCGACTCCAAATTTTTCGACCTCCTGTAGCGCAAAGTTAATCTCAAGCGAAGGCTGAAGTATCGTCCGCTGTGTAATCAACATATCGTACGTTCCTGCAACACGGGCGGACACGTCACCTTCGTGGCTTACAAATATTGAAGGTTCCAATTCGATCCAGTAGGGCGCCATCCCTTCCAGACCGATGGCAATGAACCCGCGACTCAGGTTATCGTCTGCTTCAAAAAACAAATCTCCTCGAAGTCCTAACTGCAGCTCCCAAAAAGGAGTGATCAACCTGCTGAACAAACCCTGCACTTCCACATCACCGTCACCATCGCTCGTTGCAATTCCACCCTCACTCTTGACCCATAGTCTATTGTAATCTCCTCCATACCAACTTGTGAGCTCCCATGATATTGGACCCGCGATCCCACTTTGATATTCCAATTCGTCCAGGATAATGAATGTATAGAGCTTCTCGTGGACCTGCGCATTGCTAATCCCCGGAACAACGAACGCAGAGAAAACTAAGGTCGCGGCAATATTATTTAACAAATTTCTAGCGCTCACTAATCACCTCTGCATTGGCTGGTGGAAGAACTTCTACGACCCTGAACATTCCTGCCTCCATGTGATACAGAATGTGGCAATGCATGGCCCAGCGCCCAACGGCATCTGCCGTTACTAGCAGCGAAACTCTTTCCGCTGGCTTCACATTGATGGTGTGTTTGCGTGGAATTTTTGTACCGTGACCATTCTCGACTTCGAGCCACATACCATGTAAATGGATCGGGTGCTCCATCATCGTGTCGTTGACGAGAATTAACCGAACTCGCTCGCCATACCTGAGCTGGATTGGATCCATACCCGAGGAAAATTTCTTGCCATCAAACGACCACATGTAGCGTTCCATGTTTCCCGTCAAGTGCAGTTCGATTTCGCGTGATGGAAGTCGCTCGTCATACATCTCATCGGCTTTTTTCAGATCGGAATACACGAGCACCCGATGTGGGGCATCTTCCAAGCCGATGCCGGGCTCACTTAGCCGATTTGAGGTCATCATCGGAACGCCTGCGTTTCCTGGACCATGGCTCCCTTTCCCATGGGCCGTAGTAGCAGGAATTTCTCCAATGGCCCTGACTGTTTCCGGTATCCCTTCTCCCGTTCCACCTCCCATCGCTCCATGCCCCATGGCGGCATGATCCATTCCGTCATGGTTCTCCATTGTAGATCCACTTGCCGTCGAATCGCCATCCATAATCATGTCTCCTCCATCAGACATCGACATATTTCCATGATCCGACATTCCCATATCGGCCATCGTCCGAGTAGCAGGCTTCCTGCGTTGTGGCAACTCAGGGACCAATCCTGCCCGTGGTGCAAGTATCCCCGCTGCGTATCCTGAACGGTCCATCGATTCGGCAAATATGGCGTATGCAGTCTCATCCTCCGGCTCAACAATAACATCATACGTTTCGGCTAGTGCTATCCGGAACTCGTCAACGACGACTGGCTTTACGTTCTGCCCATCTGCCTGCACGACCGTCATCTTCAAGCCAGGAATACGCACGTCGAAAAAGGTCGCCGACCCAGCGTTAATAAATCTGAGTCGAACTTTTTCACCGGCTTTAAACAGGCCGGTCCATCCTTGTTCAGGAGACGTTCCGTTCAGTAGATAGGTGTATGTTGCTCCTGTAACGTCAGCCAGATCAGTTGCATCCATCCGCATTCTCGACCACGCCAACCTGTCCTGGATGCTACCCCCTTCTCCCTTCAGAAGTCCGGCAACGGTTCTCTTGTTGTAGTTGTAATAGTTCGACTTCTTCTTCAACTTCGACAACACGGAGGAGGCATCTTCGAACGTCCAATCCGACAGGACAATGACGTGTTCTCGATCGTATTCAATTGGATCCGTTCCCAGGGGATCGATCACCAGTGGACCGTATACTCCCTGTTGTTCCTGAACGCCGCTGTGGCTATGGTACCAATACGTACCCGACTGTTTGAACCGGTACCGGTACTCAAACGTTGTGTGGGGTTTAATGCCATCAAAACTTACTCCTGGAACACCGTCCATTTCAGGAGGCAACAGGATTCCGTGCCAGTGAATTGATGTATCCTCGTCGAGCGAATTAGCAACACGAATAACAGCTTCGTCGCCTTCGGTAAAGCGAAGCAACGGTCCTGGTAAAGTCCCATTGATTGTTGTTGGCCGGGCAATTTCATCGCCGATCGGGAGGTTCGCGTATCCAATATTCAAATCTATTACGCCTTGATGTAGTCTGCGCCCGCTACTCAATCCCAGCGTGGGTCCACCGGCCATCGCAGCGTATCCGGGCAGTAGTGAAGTGAGGCCAAGACCCATCCCTGCCGCTGCAGCGGCACGAAAAAATTCTCGACGGGCAAGTTGCTTTCTCATAAATATTTCCTACTTGATAGACTAGTCTACTTTCAAGAACCTGGCATTGATTGCAACGACAACTGTACTGGCACTCATGAGTACGGCGCCGACGGCTGGGCTGAGAATTATTCCCCATGCCGCAAGAACCCCTGCCGCCAATGGAATAGCAACGATGTTGTAACCCGCTGCATACCACAAATTTTGTTTCATCTTTTTGTAGGTGGCATCCGCCAGTTGAATCACGCGGACGACATCTTCCGGATCGCTATCGACTAAAACTATATCCGCTGTTTCCACTGCTACCTCGGTACCCGCTCCAATTGCGATACCTACATCTGCTGTTGCCAGAGCCGGAGCGTCGTTGACCCCATCGCCGGTCATCGCGACTTTTTTCCCATCGTGCTGCAGCTTCTTCACGACTGAGCTCTTTTCATCGGGGAGGACCTCAGCTATTACCCGGTCGATACCAATCCGAGCAGCTACGTAGTCGCCGACTTCCTGTCGATCTCCCGTGAGCATTATTGATTCGATACCCATTGCATGCAGGGTGTCTATGGCACTTTTCGCCGTAGTGCGTATGACGTCGCCGAGTGCGATCGTTCCGAGTAGCACTTCGTCACTGCCAGTCCTTTCGACAACATATACAACAGTCTTGCCTTCCTTCTCTAGCGGCGAACTTCCTTCGGATGGGTCGATTCCAAGATTTTTTATGCCGGCAGGGCTGATGACAGAAATATGCCGGCCATCAACCGTTCCCTCGACGCCGACGCCGGTCACCGTCTGGAAGTTTTCTGCTTTCAGGATTTGCAAGTCGCGATCTTCCGCTTCCCTGACGATACCCCTGGCAATCGGGTGTTCGCTCCCGAGCTCGATCGACGCAGCGAGTTGAAGAAGCTCACTTTCATCTACTGACGAGGTCAACACGTCAGTCACACCAAATCGACCTTCCGTAAGCGTCCCCGTCTTATCGAAGACGACTGTGGTCAGCAACCGAGCCTGTTCGAACGCCTTCCTGTCTCGTATCAGTAGACCTTTTCTTGCACTGATCGAAGTAGACACAGCGACGACAAGAGGAATGGCGAGGCCGAGTGCATGCGGGCATGCAATTATCATCACGGTTACAGCTCGCTCGATGGCGAAACTTAGCTCGGTATCGGTGAGCAGCGCCCACGCCAGAAACGTCGCCACGCCTGTTGTAAGCGCTATTACTGTCAAGTAAAATGCGGCGCGGTTCGCGAGGTCCTGGGTTCGGCTCTTCGTCGATTGTGCGCTTCGGACAAGGTTGACGACCTGATTCAGATAACTCTCTGCTCCAGTCTTCTTGACCTCTATCGTAAGCGTTCCTCCACCGTTTACGGAACCCGCAATCGCCCGGGAGCCGATTGTCTTCTCGACCGGGCTACTTTCACCCGTGAGCATACTTTCGTCGACGGTAGACCGCCCATCCACTACGTCGCCGTCGACGGGTATCCTTTCATTGCCTTTGACAAACACCCTGTCTCCAACCGTCAGGTCAGCAATTGGAACGTCTTCAAGTGTACCATCTTCCCGCACCCTGTGGGCTTCACTGGGTATGAGCCGGGCCAATTCTTCCAGCGCCTTGCTCGCACCCAACACACTGCGCATTTCAATCCAGTGCCCCAGCAACATCAAGTCAATCAGCGTAGCCGTTTCCCAAAAAAACAGCGACCCGGCATAACCGAAAACTACGGTAACGGAATAGACGTAGGCTACGGTAATCGCAACGGCTACAAGTGTCATCATTCCCGGGGTGCGAGATTGAACTTCGGTCACAAACCCTTTTAAAAACGGGTAGCCGCCATATCCATAAATAAATGTCGACAGCGCGAGCAGGACCCATTTATCTCCTGGGAAATCCAGCGCCCCGCTTATTCCAATCCAGTGTTGCAACATCGGTGTCAGCAACAAGATTGGAATTGTCACCACAAGACAAACAAAAAACCGACGCCGAAAATCGGCTACCATGTGCCGATGATGATCACCGTGATTGCTGGCTTGGTCAATCCTTGTATGATCATGCTGATGAGTTTTGGCTAATTCATGATCTTTGTCAGCCTGGCCGGCAGCACGTTGATCTTGATGACTCCCGTGCGAATTATTGTGTGCAGCTTTATGCCCCTGAGAGGGGCCTGGAGTTGAATGATGCTCCATTGTTTTTCTTTTCTGGCGGAATGACTCGATAAATTTCAGCCGTAGATAGTGACATTGCAGACTTCTCCTATCGGGGTTGGTCAATGCTTTGGAAGCCACGGCTCGTTTACGGTATTTGCAGCGACTTCAAGTCGCCACAATACGGATCAGAGTCTCAATGGAGAATATGATAGTGGTGGAGATTTGGGATTCGCCGTCGACAAGTCGATTCGTTGTCGGAAGGCCGTATCCGGTCCAACCCGATCAGGTTGATTGTACCCCGATACAAACATCCGAGCGCCAATGTTTTCCTGACTCTTTTTGCGGAGAAGATCAGCATCTGCAACGACAACATCATTGCTGCAGCAATCGCCACTTGAGAAATGTGGGCCTAAGTAGATCTCAGCAATTTCGCTGGAGCAATGGGTTAACACGGCGACCGGTACCATTTCGACACAGCAGCATTCGACCGGTTCACCATGCATCTCGTGGCTATCTTCCTGGCCACAGGAATGGTTGATTGACGGCAATACAGTCATCGCCGTAAAACTCGCCGCAAAGACAACTATGAGGATGCGATATGTGGGGGTCGAGGCCATATTCTAGTCGTTCGAACGACTCTATCTAATCGTTGTTTCGATACGGTCGCATCGCGTATGAAAGTACATACCCTGCGCATCTGATTCCCCATTCTGCTAAACAGGAGACAGGCGGCACCCGCTCAGTCGCCTCCCAACCAAGGCACTCTCAGTTCAACATCACCGGGGAATAATCCTTAAACAGTTCGAGGTTCGCGTCATTCGCTTGTTGCCGGAATTCGTGCCACGTCGAATCAAAGAACGCATTCGTTGCATCCAGAAATTCCGTGACGGAAAGACGTGCGACTCGCAGAGTGATTAAGGCACTCGGATCCGGGTCGTCGTAACCTGACAAGATGTAGGATCTGGCGGTTGAAAGCATGGATCGGACAGTCGAAGGATCTCGAAGTATTCCCTGAACTTCTCTCCCGTTTACCATCTCCAACAACACTTTAATGGAGTCCATAACGGATGAACTGGATTCCTTAAGTGCTTCGGCCGCATCATCATCTCGGCGTGCTAATTGTTTCTCAATTAGTTCGATTGTTTCTCTGGCATCGCTCAAATGATCAGCGGCTTCGGTTGCGATTTCAACCACCGAATTCCACTCGGACAACAACTCCCTCCTGGCACGCACTCCACGATCGTCGTACTCCAGGCGTGGGTCCACCTGAACAACGATCGTGGTCGAATCCATTACGCCGGCATAACTAAAACGAGCCATATATGTGCCTGGTAATACCGATGTGCCCCCCGGCTCATCGGCATCGGGCTTGGGTCTTTCCGTGCCCGGATAGCGCACACCCTTTTCATCGAGGCGCCAGACAATCCGATTCAGTCCCGGTTCAGGTTTCTGGCTTATCGTCCTCACAATATTTCCGTCCGCGTTTACGATTTCGACTAGAACCTTATCCTTTGTCTTGGCATTCGTTGCATTCGAACCTTCCTCGTCCATTTCGCCCGATTCGTCGTCACCCGCGTCGCGTTCCCGATCACTATTTTCCACGTCGTTGTCGTCGACATCATCCTCTGCATCGTTGTCCGGCGGGTTCGCTACATAGCTAATGACAGCTCCGCGTGGCTTGTTCTCTCCTGCAAATTCTGCATCTGCAGAAAATCTGACTCCTGACGCTTGAGCATACACTGTCAGGTATGCAGGTGCAGCTTCAAAAACACGCAGACGTTCGTCAAGAATCTGACCTCCTTCACGAGCAATATTTCGAAGCGGGCGGATGTCATCCAGGACATATGCCGCTCGACCGAACGTACCTACAACCAGATCGTGGTCACGCGGATGAATGACCATATCGATGGCAGCGACTGTAGGAAAACCGTTCGTCCATTTGGTCCAGTTCTTTCCGTCATCGACACTGACATACAAGCCGAATTCGGTCCCAAGAAACAACAGGTTCGGTTGTACGGGATCTTGCACAAAGGAGAGCGCATAGCCCCACACTTTTTCGGAGTCGACTAACCTCTCCCACGACTGACCGAAGTCCCGCGTTCGATACGCGTATGGCTCCCAATTATTTCTACGGTGGTCATCGAAAACTACGTAGGCCTCCCCCTCGCGCGTCAGCGATGTCCGTATTTGAGGTACCCAAGAACCCGGAGCGACTCCCCGTATTCGCGAGATGAGGTTCGTCCACGTTACTCCTCCATCACGCGTTAACTGTACATTGCCATCATCTGTACCCACCCATATCACATTGCGATCGTGGACGCTCGGCGAGATCGACGTGATTGTCGTAAAATTTTCAGCCTGGGTAACGTCGTATGTCAGACCACCACTCTCCAGTTGTTTCTGCTTTTCTGGATCGTTCGTCGTCAGGTCCGGTGAGATTATCTGCCAGGAATCCCCTCTGTCATTACTCTTGTGGAGAAACTGACTTCCGTAGTAAATCGTCCTCGCATCGAATGGATCAGTCGCTATAGCAGCGTTCCAGTTGAACCGTAACTCGACGCCGTCTGGATGCACCGGTTTGATGTTTTTTTGATAACCTGTTTCCAGGTCATAGCGACGTAGATTCCCGCCCTGACTCATTGCGTATCCATACCTGTCATTGCTTGGATCAGGGACGACATCAAAACCGTCTCCGAACGCTACCTCTTCCCAGTAAGAATTCCTTATTCCTCCGGCTCGCCAAACCTGCGACGGACCTCTCCACGAACCGTTGTCCTGCATTCCACCATACACGTTGTAGGGCAGCTCCATGTCCACATTGATGTGATAGAACTGCGAAAGCGGGAGATTAGTAATATGTCGCCACGTTTTTCCACGATCTCGTGAGATGGCCAATCCACCATCATTCCCATCGATCATATAGTCCGGATCGGTAGGATGAACCCACCAGGCGTGGTGATCCGGATGGACGCTTGCATACGGCACAAGTGTTTCAAACGACCTCCCTGCATCTTCACTTGACTCGACAATGGTATGCACGTTGTAAAGTCGATTTTCGTTTAGCGGGTCTACGAAAATATCGCCATAGTAGAAGGGTCGACCGCCGATGTTTTTCTCGGATACCTTCGTCCATTTAAAGCCACCGTCGGTCGACTTATAGAGACCATTCTTTTTCGCTTCGACCAGGGCGTAGACGATGTTCGTTTGTGATGGAGCAATAGCAAGCCCGATCCGACCGAGCTCGCCTTTGGGTAGACCATCATCTCCGGTACGCTGCGTCCAGGTTTCGCCACCATCGTAAGTGACAAACAGCCCGGAGCCTTCGCCGCCGCTCTTGAAGAACCACGGCCAGCGCCGGAACTCCCACATGGCGGCCATTATTTTGTTGGGGTTGACCGGATCAACAACGAGATCAGCAATCCCGGTCCTCGGGTTTGCATATAGAATCTTCGTCCAGCTCTCGCCTCCATCGATCGATTTGAATAACCCGCGCTCTTCAGTTTCCCCCCAGGCCGGACCTTGCACGCCGGCATAAACAATATCAGAATTCGTTGGGTGAACAATGACGCGGTGGATGTTGCGCGAATTGGCCAGTCCCAGATGCGTCCACGTACGACCTCCGTCGATGGACTTATACATCCCGTTCCCGCTCGACTGACTGTTACGCGGATTGCCCTCACCCGTACCTACGTAGACAACATCGGGGTTTTGTTGGAAGACAGCCACCGCACCGATTGACGCAACGGGTTGATCATCGAAAACAGGTTTCCAGTCGGTGCCACCACTCGTAGACTTCCAGAGCCCGCCGGATGCCGTGCCTATATAAATAGTTTCCGGGTTCGATAGTACAACATCGATTGCAGTTACCCTTCCGCTCATCCCTGCGGGTCCAATGCTTCGGGCAGCCAGCGCCTTCGTTTTAGTAGTATCAATTCCCTGACCGGAAGAAGCAGTATTTACAATGAGCAGACAAGCAAAGAGGAAGGCAGCGTTTTTCATGTGTAGAAATATTAATGTGCGTGGACAGGAAAAGTAACAGATCATCACTGCTTTACCAACCAGTTTTCCTGGCAGGCCCTGCGAGAACCCAATGGCACAACGAAGCGTACCCTTGCTTTCATTCATATCTCCCACCCTGCCCAGGATGTTGCTGCTTCTGATAACCATTTTCTCTCTTCAACTGCTCCCTGGTAGCGAGACGACGCGCCGTTCTGAAATTTCTGTCGACGTTGAAGTCAAAGGAGTACGGGATCAAAAAGGCGCGCTTCGACTGGCGTTATTCGACTCCGAGCAGAATTGGCTGAAGACTCCTTTGAGATCCCATATAATGGACGCAGATTCTTCAGTCTGCTCGTGGCATCTTGACAGTCTGGAAACTGGAAGGTATGCGCTCGCGGTTTTCCACGACTTGAATCTCAATGGTAAAAATGATGCCAATCTGTTGGGGATACCCAGAGAACCTTGGGCAGTCTCAAATGGGAAGCGTCGGAGATTCGGGGCACCTACCTGGGAGGCATCGCAGTTTACCATCGAACGCGATACGACAATAACAGTTTGGGTCAGATAGTTCAGCTAGTCGGCCACTTTCAAGGGTAGGTCGTAGAAACCGTCGACGATCTGGTAAAGCTCTGTCCGATATTTCCTCCACACCTTCAGCTTGACAGACGACGGATGGTCTCCAGGAATGACGTCTAACAGTGCGATGCTCTTGGGTTCGACTACGAGCTTATCGATTAGCAGCCCCTTTTTTACATAGAGATCGGAAAGTGCTGCGGGTTCAATTTTTACTTGCTCTTCCTCGACGTCAGCGATGCCCAGCAGCGCGTCCTTGAAATTGATCACAAGGAATCCATCAGCAATGTAGACCATTCCTTTTATCTCACGCAGCCCCACATCCGGAAGTGTAAAAGGAACTCTAAGCATTCTCGCAAGCAGTCATTTATTGTCGTCGCCGTAGTATCATTGTCTCCGAGACAACTGGATCTTGAAGTTCCAGGGTAAGTGCATCGTCATCGATATGGTACCGATACGTCCCTTTGCCTGACCCCATGAAGTTAGGACTTTTCGAGACAATGGGAAATGCTACAAATACAGAGTCACCGACAACTTCATACGTCCCGCTGTTCGATACATACTCCTGATAAGCCAGTAACTGTTCGGCATCCGTTGTATTCGCAGAGAACAAAGGACGCGAATCGATGGCAGGAATGTACGCCATGCTGTAATGCCCTTTCGCGAACAAAAACAGTCCGGGTTGAGATGGGTCAGCGGTGTACGACATGTCGGGTGCGACAAAGGCATAACTGACAAGCTCCCAGGCTCCTTCCAAACTGTCCGCTGCCGACGTTTCCGGAGACTCACTGTCTTGCATGCAACCTGCGAACATCGTACAAACTGCTATTAAATAAAGGAACTGTCGGGAGACTTCCATAGCAGTGCTGGTTGCGTTACGATTTTTGAATTTTCGGAACTGAGTGATCGCTGACCAAAACGACTACAACCAAATCGACACTCAAAGGCGGGCGTGGGCTATTCCAGTTTAAACCGGAACGTGACGACTCCCGTCTGATTTTCACGTGGAGCATTTGGCGGCAACGGATTAAATCTCCAATCGCGCAGTGTTTCAAGAACACTTTGTTCGAGGGCCGGATTGCCTTTTATCAATGGAATCCTTGTAGTGATGCGGCCAGTCGGATCCACCGTTATTCTGACTTTGATGATGGCGTTGACTTTTTCCGAATACACTGGTATCGGTGCATTCACCGGCGTCCGATTAAGACCTTCGATGTCGAACGGTGCAGTCCGGCGCTCTGAATCTCCACTCCCCTGATCGCCAGTTGCATCGCCTGCATCTCCGCCTTTCTGAGCTCCACTTCCCAGTGGCCGGACGGGTTTTGCTTCCGGCTGAATTTCATCCTCAACATCCGTATCGGGATTATTCTGTTGCTCGGGCGCGATGGCTTCCTCTTCCGAGTTTACAATCTGGTCGGGATCGTCGAGCTGCTGCTGATTTGGAAGATCCACCGGTTTTGCTACATCTGGAGCCGTTGGGTCAGTGGTATCTTTTACTTCTTCCGGCTGCGGATCGAGTTCAGGCTCCGCCTTTTCTGCTTCCGGTGATTTCTGCACCGGCCTTCCTTCTGAGAAGGCCCCGAAATCGACTTCAATAAAACCAATCGGGTCCTGTTGCGTCGTCCCGAGCGACGTCAATCCGAACAGTACAAAGAGGAGAACGTGCAGCCCGATACTGACACCTAACCCTATGTAGTCATTCTTTTGCATGTTTACGCCAATTGTCTACTCAGTCTTCAGAATAACTGCTCGACCTGATTAATTATTGCGGACTCTCGATGTTCTCGTAGTGTAAACTATCTTTTGCACGAGGATTTGCTTCGTCTGAATGCCATTTTTCCATCACGATATAGCGCGGACGACCCTTTACTTCCGCGTAGACTCGAGCAAGATACTCTCCTACTATTCCAAGGAAAAAAAGTTGTAACCCTCCAAAAAAGAAGGCAGCGAAAATGATCGACGCCCATCCGGGAATAGTAGCCGAATCGAATATCTTCTCCCAGACGATCCAGATTAATCCGAGTATCGAGAGTGTGGAGACCAGCAGCCCGAGTCGAACTGCATAGCGCAGGGGCCTATCGGAGAACGAGGCAATTCCATCGACAGCGAGCTTCCACGATTTTCTGAATGAGTATTTGGACGAACCCGCTACACGGCCAGGTCGCGTATACGTGACACCCGTCTGTTTGAAACCGACCCACGAAATGAGTCCCCGGACAAACGGTTGTTGCTCCCTGAACTGGGCAAAGGCGTCCATGACTTTTCTGGAGATCAGTCGGAAATCTCCGACGTTCCGCGGTGCATCGATATTTGCGATTTTCTGAAAGATGCTGTAAAACCATTCGGCTGTTTTACGTTTGACAAACGACTCGCCTTCCCGATCTTCTCTGATGCCGTAGACAACATCATAACCCAGGCGCCACTGTTCTATCATTTCGTCGAGAACGGATAGTGGGTCTTGGAGATCAGCGTCCATGATGACCGCAGCATCTTCGGTGACCGCATTGATGCCAGCGGTGATGGCGAGTTGGTGACCAAAATTGCGAGAGAGTCGAAGGAGGGAGTAGCCGGACCTGTCGTTTGTTAAGTCGTATATGATTTCGACGCTCTTGTCGGTACTACCGTCATCGACAAAGACGATCCTGGAAATATGCTTTCTGGTACCCCTGAATTTTTCCAACTCGGCGATGAGGGTTGGCAGGACAGCTTCCTCATTGTAAACCGGGATTACGATCGCTACGTTCTGACGGTTGTCGGAATGGGATGATGAAAGCGCTGAAATCATTTCAAGTTTATCGGACTAGGATGCTGTTCCAAGATACAACAGCCATAGGACCTTCGTCTCGATAAGTTGGTGACTCTACTTCTCTGCTCGCTGCAGGCCCGGCTGCTCGAGGACGAGGCGCAGGGATATTCGGTGAGAATAGCCCAGATCAGACACTATTCCAGCAAAATCGCCAAAACCGTAATCCAGTGATACCTGCCTGAGGTTCAATCCTGTGCCAACGGAAGGTGTCAGATCCAGTCCGAACTCTTCCGAATATGCCAGGCGGTTGATTCCCGCACGAAAGAAGATTACATCATGGAAGCTGAATTCTCCACCGAGCCGGGGGTGGAACGACACCTCGCCAATATTCGGAACGAAGGCTTGTTGACCGTCGAACGCAACGTCCATGTCGAACCCGATCGCAAGAGAATTTTCTCCGGTCGGAAAAACGAATCCAGACCCCAGTCGCACTACCGGAAGAACAAGTTCCGTTCCCCCCTGTGGCAGTTCATCCCCAAAGACGTCTTCAATATTCTGGAGCTCGGATGTGTTTACCGTCCAGCTCTGCAACATGGTCGAGACATCCTGCACGTTCGCACCCAGGAAAACACGGCGGGCACGATACTGGAAACCAACGTCAAAACTGTAGCCCCAGGCACTGGCAAAATCACCTATCGATCGGCGAATAATTTTACTGGTTACCCCGAGCGACAATTTATCGGACACCGAGCGGGCATATCCAACGAAGAAAGCATAGTCAGCAGCCGAAAATGTCTCTATAAAACTTTCCGGGTTCGGTTTAGGCTGATCCCGTTCCTGGTCCCATGCGTCAAGTGTGTTCTTGATATCGTTGACGCCGCTCCGAAAAAAGGAGATGCCAACGGTCGACTGTTTGCTGATCGGAAATGCCCCGCCGCCATAATCAAATGACACGACCCCGGCAAATCGCTCTGCATGCATGTACGCGATTTCAGGATAATCGAGAGATGATAATCCGGCAGGGTTCCAGAAGCCCGCAGTGACGTCATTTGTCAAAGCAATGGTGGCCCCACCCATACCGAGTGCGCGAGCTCCAACGCCGCCGGCCAAAAAGTCTGCTCCATACTTCGCAACAGTCTGCGCTTGCGAAAGCTGCGTCGGTAGCACGAGTAGTAGAAATGATACAAACAAGCCTGGAAGGCTAAGAGTCATAAGAGAACGCATACGATTGATAGTTTCGCGCCGGTGGGTTTTACATTTGTATCAATTACTTTCAGAGGATCTACCTTCCGCATGTGGCATGTTATGCCGTTCGTACCGTAATGCTTCTCCGGCGTTCCCATCCCTGATCTAATTATGGCCGACCGACCCTAAAAGCCGACCGATCGACAAAAGTGCCGAATCTAGCACAGAACAAGGTGTAGCGAACTTTCATGCCGGGCTCTTTACATGACGCCGTACTGGGTATTATCGGCTGCCCTGAATACAGATTAACGTACGGCTCAGGGCACTTTTACCAGCCTGGATGCAAACGCTCCATCAATGTTATGCTCGCTGGGAATCGTTCGGTACGCGCCGTCTTCAATGAGACCTGCGTCCCGGACAAAGGGTGACGCATCCTCGATCTCCATATCAGCATGCCTGGCGAGGAATGCGTCAACTCGATCCCGGTTCTCTTCCGGCTCAATTGTACAGGTACTGTAGATGAGGCGACCGCCCGGTTTAAGCAAATGATATGCAGAGTCCATCAGGTCATCCTGAAGCGTAATCAGTTGGTGCAACTGAGATTCTGTCCGACGCCACCTCAGGTCGGCCCGTTTCGACAGAACGCCCAGTCCCGTGCACGGGGCATCGAGTAAGACAATATCAGCACGCGGCAACGCGGACAGTGCCTCGCGGTCGGTTCCGTCCGCCACCATAGTCTGCACGTTCTCGAGCCCGAGACGTTCAATCGATTCATCAACTTGCTTCAGCCTGATCTCTGAACGATCAACAGCGATGACAGTCGCCTTACCGCCAGTTTTTTCGACGAGATAGCTCGTCTTCCCTCCGGGGGCTGCACAAAGATCGATAATCACCTGTCCGGGCGATGGGTCGACAACGTCGATGACAAGTCCAGCTGACTCATCCTGGACAGAAAAGTACCCTTCCTTAAAGTATTCGGACCTGATTAGCGGCTGCAGCTGGTCAACATAAAAGAAGTCTGGTGAATATCTCGATTGCGTCGACGTGACTGACAGCGACGTTGATACCTCACGAAATTCTTCAGGTGTTGTCTTTATTCGATTGATTCGGACACAGTATGACGGGCGCTGATTGTTGTACTCCAAAAGCCGCTTCGTTGACGCGGGGCCATAGCGCTCAAACCATCGCTTTACCATCCAATCGGGATGAGAATACTGTATTGCCAGATCCTCAACTGGTCGCCCGGTGTCTACAGATGGGACACCTTCGCGCTGGATCTTTCGGAGAACGGCATTAACAACCCCGGTGACTTTTTTACCAATAAGCACTTTTGACAACTGAACGGTGTCGTCGATTGCGGCATAGTCCGGAGTAGCAAGAAACAGCAAATCGTAGAGGCCAATTTGCAATGCCGCTCTGACGTTATCATCGAGGGGGCGCTTACCCGAATAGGATGAGTCTATTATATAATTGAGCCACCGCTTCTGTCGAGTGATTCCTCCAATATATTCACGCAGCTGACGTTCCGACCGCAGACCATCCTCACTTGAAACCTTCGCATCGCGCAGTCCTGTTAAGCGCCGGAAAACTTCGGCGCGGACTACACTGACATTTTTTTCTGGCATTCTTTGTTCGGGCTCTCGGTCGACAACTGACAAAGATAGGCTAAAGAATCGCTGAAATGAAAAAGGCCGACAGTTAGTCGGCCTCTCTCCAAAACGGTAATCTACTTAACTGACCTATCCGAACAGGCTGAGAATGCTCGGGCGGTTGATTTTTTTTACGTCGAGTTCTGCATCGGCTCCGTAGGCATCAACAAGACACCTTGCGATAATATCTTCTGCATCGTCGCAGCTTGCATCATCGATAAGCTTCACGGCAAGACTGGTACCGCGTAGTTCGGAGCGAAAACTTTTATCTCTAAAGACGAATACCTTGAACTCCGAGTCGTCCAGCGACGTATCGACCTGGAAAAAATGGATGCTCAAGGAGCGATTTTCTTCCTGCACCATGCAAATTAATCGAGCATCACCCGCTTTCGTTCGAATGATAGCGCCATAATATGCAGGAGCAAAGGTCATCACGTCGTTCATAATGGCAAGCCATATCTAAGGGTTCGTAAACGTCTTCGGTATCGACGCAATCTGCAGATAATTTAGCAAAAGCCGCTATGATCGATGGGGTTGGGGTCGGCTAAACGCGCCTCACAGGTCCATTTCGACGAGTCCACTGCGGACAGCATGGATGAAATCTGTAAGAACCGGCTGTCCCCCGCCTTGCCGGATCTGCATAGACACTTGCCCGCGGTGATAGGCACCATGGAAAAGTACATGTATCAAGATTTCCTCTATTCGGCTCGCCCACGGTTCGCCTTTTGAGTTCGTGTAGGCCACCGGACGAGTGAGTCTATCTTCAGTGAGCGTTTCGATGAAGTTGAGATAACGTTCACTGAGGCCTGCATTTTTGTCCTCAAAAGCCGACAAATCCAGCTCCGGCCATACTGCCAGGCCGCTGTTCTCTCCCATCATCCGTTCAAACCATAGTTGCTCCGCGGCAGCAATGTGTGCAAGAATTTTAAGTATGCCGGGGTCAGACTCGTCAAATAAACGGACCGACCGTGCTATCTCGGCGTTCGCCCATGTATTGTACAAGAACTGAGACCTGAAGTATGGTAGTAGTTGCATGACACCCTCCGTTGCATGCTATTATCCTATCCGCCACTAACCGCCTGCAATATCGTAATTTCATCGCCGTTGGAAAGAGCCACGTTCAGGCTATCCATCCATCGAGTACTCGTATCATTTACGAAACATAAAACATGCTCGCGAAACCGGGAGGACTCATCGAAGAGATGAACTTTTAACCCGGGATGTAAATCGAACAGATTATCGAGTGCCTCGGCAACAGTCTCTGCCTGAATATCTATCCGGGCGACGCCGGCTACCGGAACAAGAAGCGATGGTAAATTGACAGTTACATTTGCCAAGGAGTACACCATTGAGCATTAGTCGATGAATACTTCGACGCACAAGATGCGTTGCAGGATACCCGGCAACCGCTGCCACGACTCTCCAAGGTCCGCCGACATATGGACCGTTCCTGATGTCGTTCCAAGATAGACTCCGCATGGATCCTGTTTGTCAACAGCCATGGCGCCTCGGAGCACTCCAACCTGGGCGTGGCACGCTTTATCCTCGACTTCGCACGCGTGCCAGCTTTCTCCCCGGTCGGTGCTTCGATACACACTGAATCTTCCATCCGGGACGGCCCGATATTCCGAGCTCTCCTGTGGGAAGGCAAACAGGTATGAGGTGGCGGGATCGATGGCGATTGGAAAACCGAATCCCGATGGGAGCCCGTTCTGGTTTCGCTCCCAACTGTCACCGCCGTCCGACGTTCGATACATGCCCATGTGGTCCTGTCGATAGATGATCGATGCATCGGATGGATCAGCTGCCAGTCCATGAACACAATACCCAATGTCTGTTCTATTTTGGTCGCGGACCGTAATCTCAACGCCTTCGTTCCGGGGTTGCCACGTCGTACCACCATCATCAGTTCGGAACACCCCAACGGCCGAAATTCCACACCACTGTCGTTGCTTGTTTTCAGGATCGACTAGAATTGCATGAGTACACATGCCACCAAATCCAGGATACCATCCTTCTCTGGATTCGTGGTCATTCAATCCTGATACTGGATGCCATGATTTCCCTTCGTCAGTGCTCGAAAAAAGGCCAGCTTCGGAGACCCCAGCCAAAAGCAAATCTCCATCGGAATGAAATTTCCAGATCTGTTCAAGTTTCCTGCCGCTGTCGGGCTCGAAAGCCGGGCCGTCTACCACATGCTCCAGACTGTCAAGGGACGTACCTCTGTGCACCGACGCTCCGTATACATAGCTTGTGGTACCGACGAGAAATACACCAGAAGGGGTCCTGTCAGCAGCCGTGACCTTCCATCCCTTGAACAGTGGGCCCTCCATCCTCCAGTTCTTGCGGTCATCAGATCGGTAGATGAATGCTCCCTTGACGGTACCGACGAAAAGAGTAATTGCCATGATATCTCTCGTTGTGTCAGTACAGGTTCGGGACTGCAACTCAATTTGTCAATGGTCCGGAAAATTGACCTGCAGCGTCAAGTCCCCGGCGCAGCATGAAGAACCTGTAAGCGGGATCACCTGCCACATCTTTAGTGGCGATTTTTACGGCCATTTATGGAAAGCTCTAACACGCCCCGACTGGTATCACGCGCAAGTATCTATTCGCGCAGTGCCAGACGTCTCTATTTCAAGGTAAGTCCGTCGACGAACGAAACTAAATCCTGAGCGAATCGCTCAGGGCGCTCCCAATGCACTGCGTGTCCGGTTTCTTCGTAAACAACTAGTGTCGAACCTTCAATATTTTGTTGGATCAACTGCTGATCTTCAGCAGGGCTATATATATCCTTGTCTCCCCAAATAATAAGCGTCGGTTTTTTGATTGCCTGTACACGGTCTGCATAACCTGACTCGAGTAGCCCTTTCCACGCCCCCTTCCAGACTTGAGCAGGTACTTTTAAACTTTCTCCGACGATTGTGTCAAAATATCCCTCCGGAACCTCATTGAATAGCGTGCTTTTTTGGAAGTCAACTACAAAACTCCTATCAATCGGGTCCTGCAGTCCATTGATCACATCACTGAACTCTATCATCTCTTGTATCTCACCAAAGGAGGCAAAGCTTCCGACAAGGACAATGGCTTTCGTTTTTTCCGGATATCGAAGTGCGAAGTTTTGTGCGATGACACTACCCATCGAGTGCCCGACTATTATTGCCTGCTTGATTTTTTGCTCCTGCATAAAACCAGCTACATCGTCGGCGAAATCGTCGGGGGAATAGTGCGTTTCTGATTTTGTAGAATTTCCATGCCCTCTCTGAGAGATTGCAAATACTTTTAAGGACGATGGCAAAAAGGGCAGCACCAACTCATAAGAACGCCATGAATCGGTGTATCCGTGCAGCAAGATTACCGGTATACCAGTATCCCTTCCTTGCTCCACATACGATAGTTGTACTGTCGTCGAAATTTCAATTATTTTTTCGGTAGCCGATGCTGCAGGGGCTACAGCCACTTGCGAAAAGCAGTTATGAGAACTCAACAACATTACGATCGAAACAATAATAATTGCGTATTTCATTCCCGTGTAGAATTAGGTGCGCAGGTCCAGCTTGATCCGTCGGCGCTCGGGATCCCAAACAGAAAAAAAGGGAGGATAATTGCGGGACTGTCGTAATATCAAATCGGACTAGCGTCGTGTGTCCGATGCATTGTCTGATGCGATTCGTACAATCGTCACCAGATTTCATTTTGTCAATAGGGCGGAAAAATAAGACGCGAAGAAAGGCCGTTCCATCGTGGACCGTTGTCACCCGTCAAATGGACGCCTCCGATCCACATGTCTATGTTGTTGATCTCAATATTGTCGATCTTCCCCGCGCGGACTTCCTCTCCCTGTTGAGTCAGGGATATCCTTTGGCTTCGGAAACCTTCGCCGAAATCGGGAGCCCGAAACGGACCCGGAGAGCACTTCAGCAAAGGAACTTGACATCGTTCTAGCTCGGTCACATAGGTCCAGAATGATGCGTCGCCAAGATATCGAGCCTCCTCTTTTTCTGAGCACTCGACGAAAAGCGAAACGGGATCAAGAGGTCCGCGGCTCAGAGCTTCGAGGATGTTCATGCGAGAACGCGACATCCCATTGAACACGGACGGGTATTCCTGCAAGACTCGCTCGGCTGTCGTGTTCAAGAAAGATATCGAGTAGTCGTGCTGATTCAGGTTGACGTGGCTATTGGAGGCAAAGGTTGTCCAAAATATCGCACCGTCAGAAAGCTCGGCTTTGCTAACCGGCTTACGCGCATCCAACATTTCTTTCACGCGTTTCGCAGTCTGCTCTCCGATATAAATGCTGTCAACGGCAAGAGTAAGTTCTGATTCAATTCCCGAGGAGTGATGGAAGAAATGAAGTAGCTGTGCGAGTTGCAATTGATCATACATGTCGTGTTCGAAGAACAGGCATACCTCGTCGTGGTCGGCGAACGAACGCAGGGTGTTGTCCCGAGAGTTGAACATCTCTCGGGCGCTCGTCTCGCTGCCATGCAACCATCCGGTAGACTCGATAAAGTCTGCTCTAACTTTCGATAATTCGTGAAGGGAGGCACTGTTGACCGGCCCATCGTGCAGGACGTCGTCCCAAGAAAGAACGGTTGCATCGGGGATAGCGGTTTCGGCAAGGGATGCCGCCGCCCCTCCGTTGGTAATTATCAACATTATCTGCCTAACGCTTTTTCTGCCTGCCGCGCTGCTACAATAATCGGATCCAGTGATGGTGCAAACGGAGGTGTATAGATCAAATCCAGTTCTTTTATTCGCGAAACGGACCATCCTTCCCGGATCGGTGCCACAAGCACATCTCCTCGGAGGACCGCACCTTCTTCTCCGACCAGCTCCGCGCCAAGCAACCTCCCTGAGCGACGTTCGACGACCAAGTCGACGTAGACTCTCTTGGCGCCGGGGTACATTTGGACTCGCGACCAGCTGGCGATATTGCTGGAAACACAATCGAAGCCGGCCTCCCTGGCTTCGTGCAACCGCATGCCGACCGCCGCGACCTGCAGCTCAAATACCTTCACTCCTGATGCCGGTGTAACTCCCTTGAACGTCGCCCGTGACCCCCTTCCTCCTCGGGCGGCATTAGTGGCCGCAACTCGAGCGGTCCGGTACGCCGTAGGTGCCAGAGGTGAAAGCACTTGTTTCTGGTCGATGACTCTTGTGACTTCAACACAGTCTCCACACGCCCACACCGAAGGAGAAGATGTTTTCATGCCTTCGTCAACCTTGACGCCTCCAGCATCTCCTATCCGGATGCCGGCTGCTCGGGCAAGATCAACATTTGGAGTTATTCCTATACAAACGACGACCATCTGGCAGCCAATCCGTTCCCCACTTGCCGTCCAAACCGAGTCAACTACTCCATTTTGATCCGATGTGATTCTGGAG
The DNA here is from genome assembly GCA_965367755.1 of uncultured Rhodothermales bacterium. GTDB lineage: Bacteria > Bacteroidota > Rhodothermia > Rhodothermales > JABDKH01 > JABDKO01. The sequence continues at coordinate 1,878 of CBDUKH010000064.1, read as the reverse complement.
ACTTCATCTCGTCGGACAACGACCCCGTTGGTTTTCAGGGTTGACTCAATAATTGGGCGCAATGTGTCTCCGACATACTTGCCCAGCACTTTTCCTTTGCGATCTATTATAGACACCCTGACACCTGCCTCGACCAGTGCCTCGGCGACTTCGACCCCGACATAGCCACCCCCGACGACGACAGCGTGTTTTACAGGCACAAGGTCCAGGGCGCGTCGTATTTCATAAGCATCCGTGAGCTCGCGGAGGACAAACACGTTTTTGGCACCTTCGCCCTCGACGCCGAGGTGTCGCGCTCGAGCACCGGTTGCAAGGATAACCTTGTCGAACCGCTCTTGCCACGTACGACCATCCTTCAGAGATTCGATATCAAGACGATTGGAAGTAACTTCAATTGAGCGAACGGCATGATCGACGAACACCGTTGCACCTCGCGTGCGTTCGAATTCATCTGGAGTCAAGATGACGAGTTGATCTGGATCTGCTATTTCGCCCGAGATATAGTACGGCATCTCGCACGCACCGTACGAAATGTGCGGGCCCTGCTCAAACATCACAACTTCGGCCTCGGGGTCAACCCTTTTTGCTTTCGCGGCTGCGGCCGGTCCCGACGCAACTCCTCCTACAACTGCAATTCGTGTTTTGTACATGCTTAAAAGTTGTCTAAATCGTCACTAATGTACTTACTCGCTGGCAAAGAACCATGTCCGAGGAGGCACACGATTACGAATAAGCCTTACTCGCACTGCGTCGACTAACCCGATCGAACATCCTCTCCCCTCATACCTGATTTCGATAAGATTCTTCACACGATTCGATTCCCAATAATCACGTCAGAATCTTATCCTCAACAATCGGGTTACTATCGCCCGTCCGACTTATCAGGTTACTTATGAAACTCGAACACATAGGAATTGCTGTCAACGATGCTGCAGCAACTGCGGAGGTTCTAGAGCGCTTGCTGGGTTTGAAAGTGTATAAGACTGAAGATGTCGCCACTGAATCCGTTCGGACTAAATTTATTAGTGACGGGACGACAAAATTGGAGCTGGTGCAGCCTACATCTGAAAATGCTGCCCTTGCCAAACATATCGCTACACGTGGCGAAGGACTGCATCACCTGGCCTTTGAAGTAGAGGATATTGAGCAAGTCGTCGGGAGGATGCGTAATCAAGGATTTAGGGTCCTCTCAGATTCTCCGTATGCAGGAGCCGACGGTAAGTCTGTTTTCTTCATACACCCCAAAGACTCGGGTAGGGTGCTCTTCGAATTCTGCGAGTCGCGACGAAGCACCGCAATCAGTACAACCGTATCAGCGGACGGGCAGTCCGTCCAGATCCTAACCTCCGGCAATTCATCCGGAGATACGGTGATAGTGTGCGGTGGAGATCCGGTGTCCAAATATCTTCGAACCCTGGAGCCTCTCCTGGAACTTGTCTTTGTTGATGATGACACGATCCTTTCGCAAGCCCTTATTGACGCGATCAATTTTAAACGTGGTGGCTATCATCTGTTAGTTCATGCCGATCAAATTGAATCGAGACGCGAACAGTTGGCCGGCCTTTCGCCATCATCATCAGTTTTCCTGGTCGATGACTTTCAAACTATTCCAGACCACCTGCCGGGAAACAATGTCTTGCTTATCGGCTCAAGCAAACGACTGCGTGCTTTATCAGCCGGACGGCTACAGAGGTTGCTCGATCGCCCTTCCACCGACGTTGCCATACTCCCACAATTTCCTCATGCCCAGGAGCTTTTGGGTCAATCAATAGCGGCGTACTTGACGGCTGGCTCGCGTAAGCCAACCACCTCGACCTCGGAAACGTCGTAATCGAACATCGATCGCCGCTGACCGTTTATTGTGTCTCGGATCACTGA